>NZ_JBHVRX010000026.1:0-123055 GCF_042885515.1 Streptomyces sp. NPDC058052
GCCAGGGACAACTCCCTGGCGCCGCGCCCCTTTCCGTACCACCATGCCCCCATGAGCACGAGCGATACGGACGTGACCCGGTGGACGGTCTCCACCGTCCACACCGACATGTGGGCCGACCCCGACGACGACCCGCGCGAGCGGGGCGGCCCGGCCGTGACGGACGAGCGCGGCGCGCTCCTCGACGCCCTGCGCCACTTCCGGCTCACCCTGGAGCTGAAGTGCGAGGGGCTCGACGCGGAGCAGCTCGCCCGCCGTTCCGTCCCGCCGTCCACCATGTCGCTGCTCGGCCTCGTCCGGCACATGGCCGAGGACGAGCGTCACTTCCGGCGCCTCGCCGGTGAGGACGCCCCCCGGATCTACCGGACCCCGGACGACCGCGAGGCCGAGTGGACCGGCGCCGTCGCCGACCCGGCCGTGGTCGAGGAGGCCCGGCTGCGGTGGAAGGAGGAGGCGGAGGCCACCGACCGGTTCATCGCCGCCGCCCCCGACCTCGGCGCCCCCCTCGCCACCGGCGGCCCGCTGCGCGAACTCCTCACCATGCAGATCACCGAGTACGCCCGCCACTGCGGCCACGCCGACCTGCTGCGGGAGCGGGTCGACGGGCGCGTGGGGCAGTAGGCGTCAGCGGGGGGCCTTCTCGCCGTGCACGCGCGCGTACTCCGCCGCCAGCCACGGCGCCAGGCCGTCCAGGAGGACGCCCACCGCCTCCGGGTCGCGCGAGCGGCCCGCCGCGACCGCCCGGCCCATCTCACCCGCCCACTCCGGGTGGTACGAGGCGAACACCTCGGCCGACCGGTCGAGGTCGCTCGTCCACCCGCCCCACCGGTCCATCACCAGCGTCAGCCCGGTCCTGACGAGCCGGCGCCCCACGACCCGGCCCAGCTCCTCCCCGCGCGCGTGCCGCTCCCGCCAGCCGGGCAGCACCCGCCCGAGGTCGCCGTTGGTCTCCCGCGCGAGCAGCGAGGTCGGGCGGTACGACGGGAGCCGCTCCGCCAGGTCGGGGCCGAGCAGCGGGGTGCACAGGCAGGCCACGAAGAAACCCAGGTCGTACCGTTCGGCCTCGCTCAGCAGCACGTCCGCCGACGTCACCAGCGCGCCGGCCCCGTCGATCTGCGGGAAGCGGGCGTCCAGCGCGGCCTCCAGCGCCCGGGCGTCCGCCCGGTCCGCCGCCGTCGGCGCGGCGCGCAGCGCCAGCTGGAGGTCCAGGTCCGAGACCCCCGGCACCGCCGTGCCGCGCGGCACGCTCCCGTACAGGTACGCGCTGTGCAGCCGGTCCGGTCCGAAGACGGCGCCGATCTCCTTCCGGGCCGCCGCCACCACCGGCGCGAACGCCTCCGGCACCCGCTCCAGGGCGCCCTCGCGCGCGATCGTCCCGTCCGGGCGCAGGCCCTCCGTCATGCCGCCACCTCCGGCGGG
Organism: Streptomyces sp. NPDC058052; assembly: GCF_042885515.1. Classification (NCBI taxonomy): domain Bacteria; kingdom Bacillati; phylum Actinomycetota; class Actinomycetes; order Kitasatosporales; family Streptomycetaceae; genus Streptomyces; species Streptomyces sp. NPDC058052. Next base: position 1,420 of record NZ_JBHVRX010000026.1, read on the forward strand.
GGCGTCGGCGCCCCCGGGAAGCGCAGGGTCGCGAGCGTGCCGCCGCCCTCCGCGGCGGAGAGCGCCACCGAGCCGCCCGTCTGCTTCACCGTGCGGGCCACGATCGACAGGCCCAGGCCCGAGCCGGGGAGGCTGCGGGCCGACGGGGAGCGCCAGAACCGGTCGAAGACGTGCGGGAGCTCGTCGGGGGCGATGCCGGGGCCGTGGTCCCGGACCGTCAGCTCGCCGCGCATCAGCGTCACCTCGACCGTGGAGCGGGGCGGCGAGAACTTCACCGCGTTGTCCAGCACGTTGACCAGCGCCCGCTCCAGCGCCGCCGGCTCCGCCCGGACGTACCAGGGCGCGAGGTCGGTGGTGAAGGCCAGCTCGGGTCCGCGCAGCCGCGCCCGCTCCAGCGCGGACCGCAGCACGGTGTGGAGCCCGACCACCTCCAGCGGCCCCGGGCGCACCGCGTCCGGCCGGGCCAGCTCCTGGAGGTCGCCGATGAGCGCGGCCAGCTCCGTCATCTGCGCCTTCACCGAGGCCATGAGCGCCCGCCGGTCCTCCGCCGGGATCGCCCGGCCGGTCTCGTCGCTGCGGGCGAGGAGCTCGATGTTGGTCCGCAGCGAGGTGAGCGGGGTCCGCAGCTCGTGCCCGGCGTCCGCGATCAGCCGCGCCTGCCGGTCCCGGGAGCTCTCCAGCGCCGCCGTCATCTGGTTGAAGGCCCGCGACAGCCGGGCGATCTCGTCCTCGCCCTCGGCCGGGATCCGTACGGTCAGGTCCTCCGTCGCGGCCATGTGCTCCACCGCGCCGGTCAGCCGGTGCACCGGCTCCAGGCCGGTCCGCGCGACCCACAGCCCGGCCGCGCCCGCGCCGATCACGCCGATGCCGGAGACCAGCAGCAGGACCCAGCCGAGCGTGGACATGGCGTTGTCGATCTCGGAGAGCGGGCGTGCCACGGAGACGGCGACGACGGTCGGCCTCTGCTGCGGGAAGCTCAGCCGGTACGAGGACGTGTAGACGCGCATCTCGCGCCCGCCGGTGTCCTTCGCCGTGTGCAGGACGTACGCGAGCGTGCCGCGGGCCACCGCCACATCGCCCTCGCCGGCCGGGATCGCCGCCTCGCCGGAGGTGCAGACGACGCCGGCCGCGTCGATGATCTGGACGGTGTAGCCGGCGGCCGGCTGCGGCTCCTCGCCCTGCCGGCACAGCGCGATCATGTTCTGGACCGCCCCCGGGTCGATCCGGGTGTTGCGCAGCGCGGCATCCATCTCGCCCTCCAGCTGCGCGCGGGTGACGAACCAGCAGGCCGCGGAGACGGCGGCGACCGCGACCGCCACCGCGAAGGCGGTGAGCAGCGCGAGGCGCGAGCGCAGCGGCCGGGAGCGGAACCAGGCGAGCGGGGTCCGGCGGTCGTGGGGGGCGGGGGGCGCGCTCATTCGGGCGCGCCTCCGCCGCGCAGCACGTACCCGACCCCGCGCACGGTGTGGACGAGGCGCGGTTCGCCGCCCGCCTCCGTCTTGCGCCGCAGGTACATCACGTACACGTCGAGCGAGTTCGAGCTCGGCTCGAAGTCGAAGCCCCACACGGCCTTGAGGATCTGCTCGCGGGTGAGGACCTGCCGGGGGTGCGCCAGGAACATCTCCAGGAGGGTGAACTCGGTGCGGGTCAGCTCGACGGGCCGCCCGGCGCGGGTCACCTCCCGGGTCGCCAGGTCCATCCGCAGGTCCTCGAAGGAGAGCACGTCCGCAGGCTCGGCGGACGCGGCCGTCGGGGCGGTGTAGGAGCTGCGGCGGAGCAGGGCGCGGATGCGGGCGAAGAGCTCGTCGAGCTCGAAGGGCTTCACGAGGTAGTCGTCGGCGCCGGCGTCGAGGCCGGTGACCCGGTCGCCGACGGTGTCGCGGGCGGTCAGCATGAGGATGGGGACGGTGGAGCCGGCGGCCCGGATCCGGCGGGCCGCCGTGAGCCCGTCCATGCGGGGCATCTGGACGTCGAGGACGACGAGGTCGGGGGCGTACGACTCCATGGCGGCGAGCGCGTCGACACCGTCGACGGCCTCCCGGGTCGCGTACCCCTCGAAGGCGAGGGAGCGCCGCAGGGCCTCCCGCACGGCGGGTTCGTCGTCGACGATGAGGATGCGTTCGGATGCGTTCGGCTGCCCACTGCTCATGGGGTCAGCGTCCCATGCGTTCAGCTCGGGCCGCCCGAGCGGAGGGCGTCGAGATCGGCCTTGAGGGTGTTCACCGGGATGGCGAATCCGAGGCCGACGCTGCCCGCCGCGGAACTGTTCGAAGAACTGGGCGAATACATGGCCGAATTGATCCCGATGATCTCGCCGTTCATATTGATCAGCGCGCCGCCGGAATTCCCCGGGTTGAGCGAGGCGTCGGTCTGGATCGCCTTGTACGTGGTCTTCGAGGTGCCGGTGTCGCCGTTGAACTGCTGTCCGCCGAACTCGAACGGCCAGCCCTGTCGCGGGTCCCACTGCTGCTGGCCCTGGCCGCCGCCGGTGTCGCCGTCGGTGTCCTTGGCGACCGTGACGTCCCGGTCGAGGGCGGAGACGATGCCGCTGGTGACGGTGCCGGTGAGGCCCTCGGGGGAGCCGATGGCGACGACCTCGTCGCCGACCTTCACCCGGGAGGAGTCGCCGAGGGTGGCGGCCTTCAGGCCGGAGGCGTCCTGGAGCTTGATGAGGGCGAGGTCCTTGTCGGGGTCCTTGCCGACGACCTCGGCCCGGTAGGTCTTGCCGTCGCTGGTCCGCACGGTGATCTCGGAGGCCCCGGAGATCACGTGGTTGTTGGTGACGATCTCGCCGTCGGCGGTGATGATCACGCCGGAGCCGGTGGACTGGCCCGAGGCCGAGCTCGCGGAGATCTCGACGATCGACGGGGAGACGGCCTCGGCGACCCCGGCGACCGTGCCGGTGCTGCTCGCGGAGACGTTGGTGCCGCTCACCGCGGAGGAGGACGCGGCGGTGGCGGGGGAGTCCGCGGTCATCTGCTGGACCAGCGTGGCGGTGCCGCCGCCGATCGCCGCGGCCGCGATGGCCACGGCCGCCATCAGGCCGACCCCGCGCTTGGCGCGCCGGCGGGAGACGGGAGGCAGGACGGGCGCCGGTCCGGCGGTCGCGTACGACGGGTCGGCCGGAGGAGGGGTGTGCCCGCCGCCCGGTCCGGACGGCCACACGGTGGTGCCCGGCTCGGTGGTGATCGGCCGCGTCGGCTCGAACGGCGGGCGCGGCGGGTGCGGCGGGTGGTACGGCTGCTGGGGCTGCTGGTGGTCCGTCATGGCTCCGACTCTCGGCGCGCGAGATGAGAACCGCCTGAGGACCGGCTGAGAAGCCCGACAGAACCCTGTATGCCCGAAATAAAGAAGAGCCCGGGAGGGGGGCCGGGACCGTCAGCGGCAGCCGCAGGAGCGGCGGACCACCAGCGCCGACGGGAACTGCTTGACGCGCTCGCGGCGGGAGCCGTTGACCCGGATCGAGTCGTCGAGGACCAGGTCCACCGCGGCCCGGGCCATCGCCGGACGGTCGGAGAAGACGGTGGTGAGCGGCGGGTCGGTGAGCGCCGCCTCCTTCACGTCGTCGAAGCCCGCCACCGCCAGCTCGGTCGGCACGTCGATGCGCAGCTCGCGGGCGGCCCGCAGCACGCCGAACGCCTGGTCGTCGGTGGAGCAGAAGATGGCCGGCGGCCTGTCCGGCCCCGCGAGCAGCTTCAGGGCCACCTGGTAGGCGTCGTAGCGGTTGTACGGGGCCTCGAAGAGCCGGCCCTCGACCTCGCGGCCGGCCTCCAGCATGGCGCGCCGCCAGCCCTCGACGTGGTCGGCGACCGGGTCGCCGACGGCGGGGGTGTTGGGGACGCCGCCGAGGCAGGCCACGTACGGGTGGCCGTGCTCCAGGAGGTGCCGGGTGGCGAGCTGGGCGCCGCCGATGTCGTCGGTCACGACGGCCACGTCGTCGATCGCCTCGGGCCGCTCGTGCAGCAGCACCACGCGCGCGTCCCACGCCTCGATCTCGCTCGCGGCCTGCTCGCTCATGCCCTGGCTGACCAGGATCAGTCCGGAGACCCGCATGCCGAGGAAGGCGCGCAGGTAGTGGATCTCGCGCTCGGTCCGGTAGTCGGAGTTGCCGACGAGGACCATCTTCCCGCGCTCGGCGGCGGCCTGCTCGACCGCGTGCGCCATCTCCGCGAAGAAGGGCTGGCGCGCGTCCGGGACGATCATGCCTATGAGATCCGTGCGGCGGGACGCCATCGCCTGGGCCACCCGGTCGGGGCGGTAGCCCAGCTCCTTGATGGCGGCGAGGACACGCTCGCGCGTGGCCGGGGCGACCGGCCGGGGTCCGTTGTTGATGACGTAACTCACGACCGCAGTCGAAGTACCCGCCAGTCGCGCTACGTCATCCCGCGTCACCTTGGCCACGCGCGGAAGTCTACGCGGGGTGACCTACCTACTGGCAGGTCGCACTGTGGCATACGCCACGTTACCGTCCCTCTAACGGGTGGTGTCAGCCGTGGCGGCCTTGACTCCGGTGCCGGAGCGGGCCTTCTCGCGGGTGTCCTGTCCCGCTTCCACCCCCTTCGTCCCGGCCGGTTCCTCGGAAGCCTTCGCGTCCTTGGCGCGGGCCTCCTCGGCGGCCCGGTCGACCTTCTCGGGCGTGACGAAGCGGTATCCCACGTTGCGGACGGTCCCGATGAGCGACTCGTGCTCCGGGCCGAGCTTCGCCCGCAGCCGCCGCACGTGGACGTCGACCGTCCGGGTGCCGCCGAAGTAGTCGTACCCCCACACCTCCTGGAGCAGCTGCGCGCGGGTGAAGACCCGGCCCGGGTGCTGCGCCAGGTACTTCAGCAGCTCGAACTCCTTGAAGGTCAGGTCCAGGACCCGGCCCTTCAGCTTGGCGCTGTACGTGGCCTCGTCCACCGACAGGTCGCCGTTGCGGATCTCCATCGGGGAGTCGTCCGCGACGATCTGCTGGCGGCCCAGCGCGAGCCGCAGCCGGGCCTCGACCTCGGCCGGACCCGCCGTGTCGAGCAGCACGTCGTCGATGCCCCAGTCCGCGGTGACGGCCGCCAGGCCGCCCTCCGTGACCACCAGGATCAGCGGACAGCCCGGACCGGTGGAGCGCAGCAGCTGGCAGAGCGAGCGGACCTGCGGCAGATCGCGCCGGCCGTCGACGAGGATCACGTCCGCGCCCGGGGTGTCCACCAGCGCCGGGCCCTCCGCCGGGGCCACCCGCACGTTGTGCAGCAGCAGGCCGAGGGCGGGCAGCACCTCGGTCGACGGCTGGAGGGCGTTGGTCAGAAGCAGCAGAGAACTCATCGCGACACTCCACCTGTCCGGATCGTCGGCCTCGTCGGTCGGTCGTGCTTCGTACGCTCGTCCATACGTCGGTTCCTCCTCGGTCCCTGCGAGGACGTCTGCGGTACTGCGGTCTCACGTGCTGCTCTCGCGCCCTGAGAGCTTTTGTTCATCCGTCCGTAACAACGGCCGGAAAACGCAAAAGGACCCGGTGGCGACGTCGCCCGGATCCTCTGCCTAGGAGAATAGCCCACATGAGTTCCGAGGCAGAGGGCCGATTTCACATGATGGATGTTTCCTCGCTCACTTCCGGACCTCGCCGCGCAATGCTGCGGACGGAGGACGGCGTCCGTATCGAGGCGGTTCACGAACCCTTCCCGGCCAGTGTCGCCGACACCGCCGTCGTCGTCGCGCACGGCTTCACGGGCTCCCTCGACCGGCCCGCCGTCCGCCGCGCCGCCGAGGTCCTCGGCCGGCACGCGGCGGCCGTCGTCACCTTCTCCTTCCGCGGCCACGGCGGCTCCGGCGGCCTCTCCACCGTCGGCGACCGCGAGGTCCTGGACCTCGCCGCCGCCGTCCGCTGGGCCCGGGAGCTGGGCCACGCGCGCGTGGCGACCGTCGGCTTCTCCATGGGCGGCTCGGTCGTCCTCCGGCAGGCCGCCCTCGACCGCGGCACCGACGCAGGGCCCGACGCGGTCGCCGCCGTCTCCGCCCCCGCCCGCTGGTACTACCGGGGGACGGCCCCGATGCGCCGCCTCCACTGGGTGGTCACCCGCCCGGTCGGCCGGATCGTCGGCCGGTACGGGCTCCGCGTCCGCATCGACCGCCGCGCCTGGGACCCCGTCCCCCTCTCCCCGGTCGAGGCGGCCGCGCGGATCGCCCCCACCCCGCTGCTCGTCGTCCACGGCGACCGGGACGCCTACTTCCCCCTCGACCACCCGCGGACCCTGGCCGCGGCCGGCGGCGCCGAGCTGTGGCTGGAGCCCGGCATGGGCCACGCCGAGAACGCCGCCGGCGAGGAGCTGCTCGACCGGCTCGGCGCCTGGCTCGTCCGCCGATAGCCCATCATGGGGGGCGGCGCGCACACGAACGAAGGGAGCGCCGCTATGGCAGCGGGAACCATCCGCTACTGGGCCGCGGCCAAGGCCGCCGCCGGGATCGCCGAGGAGCCGTACACCGCCGAGACCCTCGCCGAGGCCCTGGAAGCGGTCCGGGCGAACCACCCGGGCGAACTGGTCCGGGTCCTCCTGCGGTGCTCGTTCCTCGTCGACGGCGACCCGGTCGGCACCCGCGCCCATGAGACGGTACGGCTTGCCGAGGGCGGCACGGTCGAGGTGCTCCCCCCGTTCGCAGGAGGGTGAACCCCACAGCATGAGCAACGACCAGCAGTACGGCGGGCAGCCGTACGACCCGAACGCGTACGACCCCTCGGTCACCCAGACCTGGGAGGGCCAGACCTGGGACACCACGTACCAGCCCGCGGTCCGGCCGCCGCAGGAGCAGCCGCACGGGTACCCGTACGCGGACCCCGCCCAGGCCCACCAGGCCCCGCAGGCCCACCAGGCCCCGCAGGCGTACGGGACCGGGGCGTACCCGCAGGAGGCGTACGGGCAGCAGGCCGCCGCCCTGGGCGGCCACCCGCAGGAGGCGTACCCCCAGGAGCCGTACCCCCAGGCGTACGCCCAGGAGCCGTACCCGCAGGCGCACGCCCATCCGCGGCCGCTGCCGGAGGCCCACGCCCCGGCGCCCGCCCCGGTGGCCGAGCCCGCGCCCGTCCCCGCCCCGGTCCCCGCCCCGGTCCCCGCCCCGGCCGTGGACGCCGGCGGGCCCGCGTACTCCTCGCCGACCACCTCCGGCAACACCCGGATCACCGACGCCCAGCGCGCGCGTGCCGAGGGCCGGTCGCCGATCATCGAGCCCGGGATGCGCCCCGCCGCCCTGACGGCCGTCCTCGGCCTGCTGCTGGCCGGCGGCGCCGCGCTCGGTCCGTACGGGCTCCTCCTGCCGCTGGTCGCGCTCCAGGGACTCACCGCCGCCGGCTGGTTCCGGCTCAACGGCATGTGGCCCGCCCGCCAGGGCATCGCCCTCGCCTTCCTCGGCGGCCTCGTCGCCGACGCCGCCCTGCTCGCCGCGGGCCGCGAGCACGCGGCCCCCGCGATCCTCGGCACCCTCGGCGTCTGGGTCCTGCTCAGCCTGGTCCTCCAGCTCCGCAGCCACGCCGACCCCGACGAGCGCATGTACGGCCTCATGGCCACGGTCGCCTCGGCCGCGCTCGCCGTCCTCGCCGCCGGACACCTCGGCGCCGAACCGGACGCGGTGGTGGCCGGCTCGGCCGCCGTCGCCGCGACCGTCCTCGCCCGGGCGCTCCCGCTGCCCGGCCCCGTCTCCCTCGTCGTCTCGCTGCTCGCCGCCGCCGGCGCGGGCGTCGCCGCCGGCGCGTTCAACGGCATGGGCGCCTCCGCGGCCCTCCTCGGCCTCGCCACCGGCGTCTGCGCCCTCGTCGGCCTGCGGGTGGCCAGCTACGACTACCCGTCCCGCTTCGTGCACATGACGGCCGGCGTGGCCCTGCCGCTGACGGCGGCCGCCCCCGCCGTGTACCTTCTCGGCCGCGCCCTGGTCTGAGCGGACCACCGGACCCCGGTCCGGCCGCACCGCCCGGGGACCCGGGAACCACTCGGCCCCCCGACACGTCGATCTTCGTGCCGGGGGGCCGGCACACATCTTCGGCAAATGGGGGAAGTCAGCCATGCGAGCACTTCGGATCCTGCTGGTCGTGGCCGTCGTGCTGGGCGGGATCCTGGTCGGCGGCGACCGGCTGGCCGCCGCCTGGGCGGAGTCGGAGGTCGCGGGACGCGCCTCCCTCGCGGGCGGCAGGACCGACTCCGTCGAGGTGGACATCAAGGGGTTCCCCTTCCTCACCCAGGCCGCCGACAAGCGCTTCGGCGAGGTCGAGGTGATCGCCCGGGGCGTCCACACCCAGGCCGGCGGCAAGCCCGTCCGGATCGGCGAGCTCACCGTCGCCCTGCGGGACGTGACCGTGACCGGCGACTGGACCGGAGCCCGGGCCGCCTCGGCCACCGGGACCGCCCTCATCTCGTACGCGGACCTGGTCGCCGCCTCGGAGCGGGCCACCGCCATGGAGTACGGCGGCCCCGGCAAGGTGAAGGTGACGGGCAGCGTCGAGGTCCTGGGCCGCAAGGTGACCCGGACCGTCGTGTCCTCGGTCACCCTGGTCGAGGGCGACACCATCCGGGTCCGCGCCGACGAGGTGCCCGGCGGGGGCATCCCGCTCCTGGAGGACATGATCCGCGAGCGCACCGACTTCGAGCGCCCGCTCGGAAAGGTCGCCGGCATGCGGGTCTCCAAGGTCGAACCGCGCCCCGAGGGGCTCGCGGTGACGGTGACCGGCAAGGACGTCGCGGTCGCGGGCTGAAACGGCCCCACTTTCACATACTGAGACGACGTCGTCCGATCCGCAGAAGCGCGGGCCGGGACGGCAGTCCGCCGGGGTCCGGCGGCCCCTCGGAGACGCATGTGGTCTCACACTTCGGACGATCGCGTCTCACCATACGACACGCCGGTGACACGGTCGCCTGTCCGTCCCTACGATCGACGGCATGAAGCGACAGGCGGAACTCACGAAGCGGCGGGCAGTAGACCTGTGCCGCATCGCCGCCATGCTCTGTCGCCCCGTCTGAGCGGGACGCGCTCCGCGCCCGTATTCCCCGGCCCACCGACCCCTCCCCGGTCGGGGCCGAACTGCGAAGCACCACGCCGTCGGGCGCACGCCACGACGCGTACCCGCACATGCAGCACCACCCCCGCACCACACCGCCGCACACTGCCCCGGAGGAGAAACAGCATGGCTCGCAGCGACGTACTGGTCGACGCCGACTGGGTCGAGGCCAACCTCGACAACCCGGCCGTCGCGATCGTCGAGGTCGACGAGGACACCGCCGCCTACGACAAGAACCACATCCGCAACGCCATCCGGATCGACTGGACCAAGGACCTCCAGGACCCGGTCCGCCGTGACTTCATCGACCAGGAGGGCTTCGAGAAGCTCCTCTCGGCCAAGGGCATCGGCAACGACACCACGGTCGTCCTCTACGGCGGCAACAACAACTGGTTCGCCTCGTACGCCTACTGGTACTTCAAGCTCTACGGCCACCAGGACGTCAAGCTCCTCGACGGCGGCCGCAAGAAGTGGGAGCTCGACTCCCGCGACCTGGTCGACGGCTCCGAGGTCCCCAGCCGCCCGGCCACCGCGTACAAGGCCCAGGCCCAGGACGTCTCCATCCGCGCCTTCCGCGACGACGTCGTGGCCGCGATCGGCACCCAGAACCTGGTCGACGTCCGCTCGCCCGACGAGTTCTCCGGCAAGCTGCTCGCCCCGGCCCACCTCCCCCAGGAGCAGTCGCAGCGCCCGGGCCACGTCCCGTCCGCCCGCAACATCCCGTGGTCGAAGAACGCCAACGACGACGGCACCTTCAAGTCCGACGACGACCTCAAGGCCCTCTACGAGGCCGAGCAGGTCGACCTGGCGAAGGACACCGTCGCCTACTGCCGCATCGGTGAGCGCTCCGCGCTGACCTGGTTCGTCCTGCACGAGCTCCTCGAGGTCCCGAACGTCAAGAACTACGACGGCTCCTGGACCGAGTACGGCTCCCTCGTGGGCGTGCCGATCGAGCTCGGCGCCGGCAAGTAAGACTCCCCCTCGCGACAGGAACAGGACGTAACAACATGTGTGGAGCACAGGTCGGCGGCCCCGACGTCAGCACGCTCAAGCCCGGTGAGACGGCCATCCAGGGCCAGGTGACCAAGGACGGCGAGCCCGTCACCGGTTACGTGCGCCTGCTGGACTCCTCCGGCGAGTTCACCGCCGAGGTCCCCACCTCCGCCACCGGCCAGTTCCGCTTCTACGCGGCCACCGGCGAGTGGACCCTCCGGGCCCTCGTCCCCGGCGCCCAGGCCGACCGCAAGGTCGTCGTCACCGAGACGGGCAGCCTGACGGACGTCGCCATCGCCGTCTGAGCGAACCCACCGCGACAGCGGTGCACGAACGGCCGGAGGGCCGTGCCTCCTGGGGGGTTGGACGCCATCACCAGGACTCGAGGCACGGCCCTCCGGTCTCTCCATGTCACCCTGCCGCCGCCTGTCCGCCGGCCCCGCGCGGTCGTACGCTGAAGGTGTGTACGCACGGCGTCGGCACGTCTACTTCTGGATGATGGGTGCCTGCCTGGTCCTCTTCGTGGGCGCCTGGGCCGTCGTGCGGCTGTTCTCCATGCCGGTGGCCGTCGGCATGTGCGTCGTGGCCATGGTGATCCCGCCCGTGGCCGCGATGGTGGCGAACCGGCGGGGGCCCGAGGACCGGTGGTGGGACGATCCCTCGGGCGACCCGAAGTCGGACGAGTGGTGGGACGAGCTCGACGGCAAGAAGCGCCGGGATCAGTAGACGAGCGCCTGGGTCCCGTCGGCCATGGCCTCCTGGACGAAGACCTGGGCGCCGGCGATCCGGACGCCGTCGAGGACGTCCTTCTCGGTGATCTCGCGGCGGGCCGCGCACTGGGTGCACAGGGTGATCCGGCCGGCGGCCAGGATCGAGTCGATGAGGTCCGGCAGCGGCGCCGCGTGTGGCAGCTCGAACTCCGCCGCCCTGCCCGGCAGGGCGAACCACGAGGACTCGCCGGTCAGCCACAGCGACACCTCGACACCGCTCGCGACGGCGACCGCCGCCACGGTGAATGCCTGGGAGCAGCGTTCGGGGGCGTCGGCCCCGGCGGTCACCTTGATCACGAGCTTCTTCGCCATGCACCGAACTGTAATGCGGCGTCCCGCGACTTCACGCGTGGCTCACGGGGCGCGGCCGCTCGGGCGACGCGATCACGGGAGACCCACCTCACCGAGTGGGCCGGGCCCCCGCCCACTAAGCTGGGGTCCGGCCCGTTCCGCCTCCACCGCTCAGCCGAGGAGCACCCTGTGATCATTTTCTTCGAGACCCTGCTGGTCCTGGTCGCCGTCGGCGTGCTCGCCTTCGCGGGTCTGACCGTGAAGAAGCTGTACCAGGGCCAGCGCTGACCTTCCGGTCCCTCCTCGTTCACCGGTCCCCCTTCACAGATCGTCTGAGTCGCTCATGATCCAGATCCCGTCCGACCTCAACCCGGACCTCGTCCCGCTCGCGTTCCTCCTCGGAACCTGGGAGGGCGCCGGCGTCTCCGACTTCCCGGGCGCCGAGAAGTGCAACTTCGGCCAGTCCGTGACCTTCAGCCACGACGGCCGGGACTTCCTCGAGTACCACTCGCACTCCTGGGTCCTCGACGAGGAGGGCAACAAGGTCCGCCCGCTGGAGAGCGAGAGCGGCTTCTGGCGGATCGACAAGGACCGCAAGGTCGAGGTCGTCATGGTCCGCGACGACGGCGTCGTCGAGGTCTGGTACGGCGAGCTCGCCGACCAGAAGCCGCAGATCGACCTGGCGACCGACGCCGTCGCCCGCACCGCCGCCTCCGGCCCGTACTCCGGCGGCAAGCGCCTCTACGGCTACGTCAAGAGCGACCTGATGTGGGTCGGCGAGAAGGCGACCCCCGAGGTCCCGCTCCGCCCCTACATGTCGGCGCACCTCAAGAAGGTCGTCACCCCGGAAGAGGTCGCCGAGATGGCGCGCAACCTTCCGGACATGCCGGACGACGGCATCGCCTTCTTCAAGTAGGACCACCGGTGACCCGCCGCGCCCTCCTACACTGGGGGGCGTGGTGAGCACCGACTGGAAGAGTGACCTGCGGCGGCGCGGGTACCGGCTGACGCCGCAGCGGCAGCTGGTCCTGGAGGCCGTGGACGTGCTGGAGCACGCCACGCCCGACGACATCCTCGTCGAGGTCCGCAGGACCGCTTCCGGGGTGAACATCTCCACCGTGTACCGGACCCTGGAGCTCCTGGAGGAGCTCGGGCTGGTCAGTCACGCGCATCTGGGGCACGGGGCCCCGACGTACCACCTCGCGGACCGGCACCACCATCTGCACCTGGTGTGCCGGGACTGCTCGGAGGTGATCGAGGCGGACGTGGAGGTGGCCGCGGAGTTCACCGGGAAGCTCCGGGAGACCTTCGGGTTCGAGACGGACATGAAGCACTTCGCGATCTTCGGCCGGTGTGCCGACTGCTCCCGCAGGGCCGCCGCCGAGGAGTCGTAGGCTTTTCCCATGAAGAGCTCCTTGCTGTCCCTGCCCGGCGCCGTTCCGGCCGAAGGCCGTGACGAAGGCGTCGCCGCCCACTACGGCGACCTGTTCCGCGAGCAGCGGGCCCTCGCCGACGGCACCGGCTTCGTCGACCTGTCGCATCGCGGCGTCCTGACCGTCACCGGTGACGACCGGCTGAGCTGGCTGCACCTCCTGCTCACCCAGCACGTCAGCGAACTCCCGGCCGGCCAGGCCACGGAGGCGCTGATCCTCTCCGCGAACGGGCACATCGAGCACGCCCTCTCCCTCGTCGACGACGGCGAGACGGTGTGGGCGCACGTGGAGCCGGGGACGCAGGGCGAGCTGATCGCCTACCTGGAGTCGATGAAGTTCTTCTACCGGGTCGAGGTCGCCGACCGGACGGAGGAGTTCGCCGTCGTGCACCTGCCGGCCGGCTCCACCGCGGAGTCGCCCGAGGGCGTGGTCGTACGGGAGACGGCGTACGGCCGTGATCTGTTCCTGCCGCGCGCGGAGCTGGAGTCCTTCGCCGCCACGCACGGGCCCGCCGCGGGCGTCCTCGCCTACGAGGCGCTGCGCGTGGAGGGGCACCGGCCGCGGCTCGGCTTCGAGACCGACCACCGGACGATCCCGCACGAGGTCGGGCTGATCGGCACCGCGGTGCACCTCCAGAAGGGCTGCTACCGGGGGCAGGAGACGGTCGCGCGGGTGCAGAACCTGGGCAAGCCGCCGCGCCGCCTGGTCTTCCTGCACCTGGACGGCAGCGAGGTCACGCTGCCCGGCCACGGCACGCCGCTGCGGCTCGCCGCGGACGGTCCGGACGGGCGGCAGCTCGGTTTCGTGACGACGGCGGTGCGCCACCACGAGCTGGGGCCGATCGCGCTGGCGCTGGTGAAGCGGAACGTCCCGGTGGACGCGCCGCTGGTGGCGGGGACGACGGCCGCCGCGCAGGAGACCGTCGTCGAGCCGTAGGGACGGCCAGGCCGTTTCTCCCGGATCGGCCCGGCGCGATCCGCAAGAGACGGCCTAGACCTCCAGCAGGACCGTGAACGGGCCGTGGTTGGTGAGGCTGACGCGCATGTCGGCCCCGAAGCGGCCCGTCTCCACGTGGGCGCCGAGTTTCCGCAGCTGGGCGACGACCTCGTCGACGAGGGGTTCGGCGACGGGGCCCGGGGCGGCGGCGTTCCAGGTGGGGCGGCGGCCCTTGCGGGCGTCGCCGTAGAGCGTGAACTGGGAGATCACCAGGAGCGGGGCGTCCACGTCCGAGCAGGACCTCTCGTCCTCCAGTACCCGGACGGACCAGAGCTTTCTGGCCAATCGGGCCGCCGTCTCCACGGTGTCGTCGTGGGTGACGCCCACCAGGACGCACAGCCCCTCACCGGTGATCTCGCCGACCGTCTCCCCTGCGACGACGACCTTCGCGCCGTCCACCCTCTGCACCACAGCTCGCATGGGTCCCAACCTACCGATCGGGGATTTCTGGGGGCCGAACGGGTGCAGAGCGCCTGCACGCGCGCGTGCCCAGGTGGCACCATGCCAGGAGGCGGTGCGGCTCCGCACCGGTCGAGGGGACGATTCTCATGAGTGCATCCAGCACCGGGCCGACGCCGTCCGGCCCCGTACCGCTGATCCGCTCCGCCGGCGCGCTGCCCGGCGGGCCGGTCGCGCGGCCGCCCGTGCAGCGGACCGCGGAGCCGGGGCCGTCCGGTCGCCCGGGGCACGACCTGGGCGGGCTGCGCCTGTCCGAGCTGCGGGCGCTGCGCCGGGACGCGCAGAGCGACGAGGCCGATCTCAGCTATGTGCGGCGGATGCTCCAGGGGCGGATCGACATCCTGCGGGCCGAGCTGGCGCGCCGGACCGACCCGGAGGCGCCGGTGCTCGACCGGCTCTCCGAGATCCTCGCGGACGTGCCGTCCCGGCACCGGACGTCGGCCCGGCACGTGACGCTCTCGACGCCGCGCGGGGAGGAGTACCGGCGGCTGGCGGCCGAGATGCTGTCGGAGGTCGAGCTGTCGGACCTGACGGCCCGGACGGACGAGGAGCTGCACACCGGGATGGGGCGGCTCGCCGGGTACGAGCAGCAGATCTCGCAGCGCCGTCAGGCGCTCCAGCGGACCGCCGACGACTGCGGTGCGGAGATCGCCCGCCGCTACCGGGAGGGCGAGGCGCAGGTCGACGACCTGCTCGCCTGACGGCCGGGGGCCCGGAGCAGGGGGCCGGGGCCGCCGGAAATTCCGCGCCGCGAGGGCCGGGCCGTGCGTAGGGTCGAAGGATGTCTGTCGAACTGCGCACGGTGACCGAGTCCGAGTTCCCCGAGTGGTTGCGGGCCTTGCGGACGGGCTTCCTGAACGAGCCCGTCGTCTCCGACGCGCTGGTGGCGGACCGGCTGGCCCAGGTCGATCTCGACCGGACCCACGGCGCCCTGGAGGGCGGCCGGGTGGTGGCGACCTTCCGTTCCTTCCGGCAGCGGGTCAGCACCGTCGGCGGCGGGGCGCTCACCGCGGACGCGATCACCCAGGTGACGGTGGCGCCGACGCACCGGCGGCGCGGGCTGCTGAGCCGGCTGATGGCCATGGACCTGGCCGCCGCCCGGGAGCGGGGCGACGCGGTCGCGACGCTGATCGCCGCCGAGTACCCGATCTACGGCCGGTACGGGTTCGGTCCGGCGAGCTGGACCACCGAGTGGAGCGTGGACCTGCGCCGGGCGGGACTCGATCCGCGCCGCAGCGGCCGCCCGGAGGACGGGGGCCGGATCGACCTCTCGGACGGTGCGGAGATCCGCCGCGTCGGGCCCGGCCTGCACCGGCGGCTGTCCGCCGTCCGGGCCGGTGTCACCGAGCGGGTGGGGCGCAACTGGGACGTGGGCACGGGCCTCGGCCATCACCTGGAGCCGTGGACGGAGCCGTACTACGCGGTGTACCGCTCGGCGTCGGGCGAGCCCGAGGGGTACGTGTCGTACCGCTGCGACGACAAGTGGGGCGACGCGAAGCAGCCGGAGACCACGCTGACCGTGCGGGACCTGATCGCGGCGACGCCCGCCGCCGAGCGGGCGCTGTGGCGGTTCGTCTGCTCGGTGGACTGGGTGGTGACGGTGCGGTCGGGCCACCGGCCGCCGGACGACCCGCTGCCGCTGCTGCTTCCGGACCCCCGGGCCGCCCGGACGGTCTCCCACGCGGACATGCTGTGGCTGCGGGTCCTCGACGTGGCGCGGGTGCTGGAGGAGCGGACGTACCCGGTGGCGGACGGGCTGGTGCTCGACGTGCGGGACGCGGACGGGTTCGCGGGCGGGCGGTACCGGCTCGACGCCTCCCCGAAGGGCGCGTCGTGCGCCCCGACGACCGCGTCGGCGGACCTGGTCCTCGACGTGGCCGAGCTGTCCCGGCTGGTCCTCGGCGACGAGTCGGCGGTCCGGCTGGCGCTGCTGGGGCGGATCGAGGAGGCGGTGCCGGGCGCGGCCGCGCGGGCCGACCTGCTCTTCCGGACCCCGCTGCGGCCGTTCTCCCCGGACATCTTCTAGGCCCTCCGGGTCCGGGTCCGGGGCCTGGGCCGGGGCCGGGTCAGCGGGTGCGGTGGCGGAAGAGGGCGCCGGCGGCGGTCATCGACAGGGCGAGGATGCCGGCGCTCCAGGCGAGCGTCGTCCAGGGGGCGTCGCCGACCGGCTGGTCGAGCAGCAGGCCGCGCATGGACTCGATGAGCGGGGTGACGGGCTGGTGCTCGGCGAAGCCGTGCAGCCAGCTCGGCATGGTGTCGATGGGGACGAACGCGCTGCTCGGGTAGGGCAGGAACATCATGAAGAAGGTGACCGCGCCGGCGGCCTCGGGGGTCCGGGCGACGAGTCCGGCCGCCGCGGCCAGCCAGGAGACGGCGGTGATGTAGACGAGCAGCAGGCCGATGGCGGCGAGCCACCCGGCGGCGGTGGCGGCGGGCCGGAAGCCGATCAGCGCGGCGACGCCGAAGACCAGCGTGGTGGCGAGGACGTTGCGGGCGACGGCGGCGACGACGTGGCCGGTGAGGAACGGGACGGCGCCGACGTCGAGGGTGCGGAGGCGGTCGACGGTGCCGCTCCGCATGTCCTCGCTGACGGAGACGGCGGTGCCGGCGGCGCCGAAGCCGGCGCAGAGGACGAGGACGCCGGGGACGACGTAGGTGACGTACCGGGTGTCGCCGGTGTCGATGGCCCCGCCGAAGAAGTAGACGAAGACCAGCATCAGCAGCACCGGCATCATCAGCGAGGTGATGACGGCGTCGAGGTTGCGCCGGCTGAGGCGGATGCCGCGCCCGGCGAGGACGGTGGCGGTGGTGAGGCCGTTCGCTGCCGCGTCAGACATGGCTCGGCTCCTGCTCGGTGCGGGCGGGGTTCGTCAGGGTGAGGAAGACGTCGTCGAGGGTCGCGCTGTGCAGGGCGAAGCGCTCGATGTCGGTGCGGTGGGGGTCGAGTTCGTCGAGCAGGGCGCGGACGTGGGCGGCGCTGCCGTCCGTCGGGACGCCGAGGGTGAGGCTCTCCGGGGTGTGGGCGGTGGCGTGCGGGGTGAGGCGGAGGTACGCGTCCCGGTCGCGGGCGACGAGGTCGAGGCGGTGGCCCGCGTAACGGCGCTTCAGTTCCTCGGCGGTGCCTTCGGCGAGGGTGCGGCCGCCGCCGAGGACGGCGACGCGGTGGGCGAGCCTGTCGGCCTCCTCCAGGTACTGGGTGGTGAGGAAGACGGTGGTGCCGTGGGCGGACAGTTCGCGGACGACGGCCCAGAGTTCCTGCCGGCTGCGGGGGTCGAGGCCGGTGGTGGGTTCGTCGAGGAAGACGACGCGGGTGGTGCCGGGGTCGCGGACGAGGCCGGCGGCGAGGTCGAGGCGGCGGCGCATGCCTCCGGAGTACGTCCTGGTCCGCCGGTCCCGGGCGTCGGTGAGCCGGAAGCGTTCGAGGAGTTCGTCGGCGCGGCGGGCGGCGGCTTTGCGGGAGAGGCCGGAGAGGCGGGCGGTGAGGCGGAGGTTCTCGGCGCCGGTCAGGGTCTCGTCGACGGCCGCGTACTGGCCGGTGAGGCTGATCGCGCGGCGGACGGCGCGGCGTTCGGCGACGACGTCGTGGCCCGCCACGCGCGCGTGGCCGCCGTCGGGGGCGGTGAGGGTGGTGAGGATCCGGACGGTGGTGGTCTTGCCGGCGCCGTTGGGCCCGAGGAGGGCGAAGACGGTGCCGGTCTCGACGCGGAGGTCGAGGGCGTCGAGGACGCGGACGGTTCCGTAGCTCTTGGTCAGGCCGGTGGTCTCGATGGCGGGAGGCATGGGTGTCCCCTTCTGCTGCGCTCAGCGGCGTACTGCGTATGCCTTACGCGTTACTGTGTAAGGGTTACGCATTACTAGGATGGGCGTCAAGCGAGCGAGGTGTGGAGGCGGCGCCGGTGACGGACGACAAGGGCGGACGGGCGGCCCCGGAGGACGGCGGGAGCTACCTGCCGGCCTCCATCGAGGCCGCCTGGGGGCTGCGCGAACGCCCCACCAAGGGGCCCAGGCCCGGGCTGAGCCAGGACCGCATCGTCGCCGCGGCCGTGGAACTCGCCTCGGCGGAGGGGCTCGCCGCCGTCTCGATGGGGCGGGTCGCCAAGGAGCTGGGCGCCTCCACGATGTCCCTCTACCGGTACGTCTCCGCCAAGCAGGAGCTGTACGTGCTCATGCAGGAGGCGGCGACCGGCGCCCCGCCCGAGCTGTTCGCCCCGGGCGTCCCCTGGCGGGAGGGGCTCGAACGCTGGGCCCGGGCCATGCGCGAGGTCTATCTGCGCAACCTCTGGCTGCTGCGGATCCCCGTCTCGGGGCCGCCCGCGACCCCGCACGCGGTGGCCTGGTGGGAGAAGGCGCTGCTCGCGATGGACGGCACCGGCCTCGACGAGGGCGCCAAGATCTCGGTGACGCTGCTGGTGGCCGGCTTCGTGAAGAGCGACGCCCTGATGGCGGCGGAGCTGGCCGACGCGGTGGCCGCCTCCGGAGCCGCGCCCGAGGAGGCGATGCTCCAGTACAGCCGCACCCTGCGCCGGCTGGTCGACCCGGCCGCCTACCCGCAGGTGGCGCGGGTGATCGACTCGGGGGTCCTGGACCATGCCGACGGTCCCGACGACGAGTTCCGCTTCGGTCTCGCCCGGATCCTGGACGGCGTCGCGGCCCTCGTGGAGGGCCGCGCGTCCTGAGGTGCCGCCGGGCGGTGACGGTGGTCCCGGCGGGTGTCGTCGGGCGGTGCCGCCGGGGCGGTGGTCCCGGCGGCGGCCGTCAGGCGGCGGTGGTGACGTCGGCCCTCACGGGCTCCGGTCGCGTCGCCGGGGTCTTCGCGCGGAGCACCGTCGCGGCGACCGCGAAGGCGGCGAGCAGCAGCGCGGTGCCGACGCCGAAGGCCAGCCGGTAGCCGCCGGTCAGGGCCTCCGCCGCGGTCCGGCCGGCCGCGTCCAGCGCCTCGGTGCGGGCGGCGGCAAGGGTGGTGAGGACGGCGACGCCGAGCGCCATGCCGATCTGCTGGGTGGTGTTGAAGAGCCCGGAGGCCAGGCCCGCGTCGGCCTCGTCGGCGCCCGACATGCCGAGCGCGGTGAGGGCCGGCAGCGCCAGGCCGAAACCGGCGGCGAGCAGCATCACCGGGAGCAGGTCGGTGACGTACGAGGCGTGCACCGGGACCCGGGTCAGCAGGCCCAGCACGCCGACCAGCAGGGCGATGCCGGTGAGCAGCACCGCGCGCTCCCCGAAGCGGGTGATGAGCCGGGCGGCGACGCCGAGCGAGACGGCGCCGATGACCAGGGCGGCGGGCAGCATGGCGAGGCCGGTCGCGGTGGCGCCGTACCCCTGGACCTTCTGGAGGTAGAGGGCCACCAGGACCTGGAAGGAGAACAGGGCGGCGACCATGAGCAGCTGGACCAGGTTGGCGCCGGCGACCGCGCGGGACCGGAGGATCCGCAGCGGCATCAGGGGGGTCGCGGCCCGGCGCTGGCGGACCAGGAAGCCGGCGAGCAGGGCGACCGCGAGCGCGCCGAGGCCGAGGGTGTGGGCGGAGCCGGCGCCGTACTCCTCGATCCGCACCACCGCGTAGATGCCGGTCATCAGCCCCGCGGTGACCAGGAGCGCGCCGAGGGCGTCGGCGCCGGCCCGCAGGCCGAGGCCGCGGTCGGCGGGGAGGACGCGGGCGGCGAGGGCGATCGCGGCGACGCCGATGGGCAGGTTGATGAAGAAGATCCAGTTCCAGGAGAGGGCGTCGGTGAGGAGCCCGCCGAGGACCTGGCCGAGGGAGGCGCCGGCGGCGCCGGTGAAGCTGAACACGGCGATGGCGCGGGCGCGTTCGCGCGGTTCGGTGAAGAGCGTGACGAGGATGCCGAGGCTGACGGCGGAGGACATCGCGCTGCCGGCGCCCTGGAGGAAGCGGGCGGCGATCAGGACGCCGGGGGAGCCGGCGACGGCGGCGAGGACGGAGGCGGCGGTGAAGACGCCCGTCCCGGCGAGGAACATCCGCTTGCGTCCGATGAGGTCGCCGAGGCGTCCGGCGAGCAGGAGGAGCGAGCCGAAGGCGATCAGGTAGGCGTTGACGACCCAGCTCAGGCCGGCCGGGGTGAAGCCGAGGTCGGCCTGGATCGCGGGCATGGCGACGGTGACGATGCTGCCGTCGAGGACGGTCATGAGCATGGCGCTGGCGAGCACGCCGAGGGCGAGGGAGCGGGGGTGGGCACGCATGAGGATCTCTCCTGTCCGTGGAGGCGACAGGAGAGACGCTAGCAGAAGGTTTTGTTGCAGACTATTTTTTAGGAGAGGAAATCTCGGGGGTGGGGGTGGGTGAGGGGGTTCGAGGGTGGGCGAGCAGTACGGCGCGGCGCGGGCTCAGCTCTTCTGGCGGGCCCTGCGGGTGGCCGCCGGCCCCTCGGCGGGGGTCCTCAGATGCCCTTCGGCCAGCCGCCCCAGCGCGCGGACCAGCACCTCCCGCTCCTCGTCCGGGAGCGAGCCGAGGGCCTGGGCGTGTACGCCGTCCACGATCCGCCGGCTCTCCTCGGCGACCCGGGCGCCCGCCTCCGTGACGGCGATGATCCGCGCCCGCCGGTCGGTGCTGGAGGACTGCCGCTCCGCGAGCCCGGCCTTCTCCAGGGCGTCCACGGTGACGACCATCGTCGTCTTGTCCATGTCGCCGATCTCGGCCAGCTGCGCCTGGGTCCGCTCCTCCTCCAGGGCGTGGACGAGGACGCAGTGCATCCGGGCGGTGAGCCCGATCTCCGCCAGCTCCGCCGCCATGCGGGTGCGCAGGACGTGACTGGTGTGGTCGAGGAGGTAGGAGAGATCGGGCTCGCTGCGGCGGGGGCTCATGGCGGTCATGCCCGCCAGGGTAGCCAGAACCGATCCGTTCCGGACGGTCCTGAAGCGGACGGGTTCACACCCGGGCGCCGCCGTGCCCCGGCGCTCTCACGCCCGCGCGCCGACCCGCCCAGGTGCCGACCCGCCCCGGCGCCCGTCACACCCGGGCGCCGTCGTGTCCCGGCGCCCGTTGCGCGAGGGCGCCCGTCGCGCGAGGGCGCCCGTCACGCCTGGGCGATCCGGATCATGTTCCCGGCCGGGTCGCGGAAGGCGCAGTCGCGGACGCCGTACGGCTGGTCCATCGGCTCCTGGAGCACGTCGGCGCCGGCCGCGCGGACCTGCTCGAAGGCCGCGTCCACGTCGGCCGTGCGGAGGTTGACGCCGCGCAGCAGGCCCTTGGCGAGGAGCTCGGTGACCGCCTTGCGGTCCTCCTCGGAGGCGTTGGGGTCGGCCAGCGGCGGTTCGAGGACGATCTCGACGTCGGGCTGGGCGGGCGACCCGAGGGTCACCCAGCGCATGCCGCCGAAGTCCACGTCCTTGCGGATCTCGAAGCCGAGCGCGTCGCGGTAGAAGCCGAGGGCGGCCTCGTGGTCGTCGACGGCGAGGAAGCACTGGTGCAGGTTGATGTCCATGTGCTCCACGCTAGGGAGCGCCGCCGGGCCGCGCTTCTCCGTTCCTGACCGGTCGGGTGACCACCTTGGCGACGCAGGCGGGCAGCGCGGCGTCGGCGCCGTGCTCGCGGGCCCGGTAGGCGCTCGGCGTCTCGCCCACCAACTGGGTGAAGCGCGAGCTGAACGAGCCCAGCGACGTACACCCCACCTCCATGCAGACGTCCGTCACCGACAGGTCCCCGCGCCGCAGCAGCGCCTTGGCGCGCTCGATCCGCCGGGTCATCAGATAGCTGTACGGGGTCTCCCCGAAGGCGGTCCGGAAGCTCCGCGCGAAGTGTCCGGCCGACATCAGCGCCGTCCGCGCCAGCGCCGTCACGTCCAGCGGCTGCGCGTAGTCCCGGTCCATCTGGTCCCGCGCCTTGCGCAGGCGCCGGAGGTCGTCGAGCGGTATGCGGGTGGTCACGCCCTTCACGGTACCGGTGACGCGTCTCAGGAATGGTCGTATGTCCGGGAGGCGGAGCCGGACGGAAGCCGGGAACCGGGCGCGAGCCCGCCGTCCGGGATCCGCTCACGCAGGGTGGGGCGTCGCCGACCGCCGGCGGGGACACCGCCGGGTCCGCGGTGCGGCAGCGGCGTCCGGGGATACTTGAACGGAACCTGGAGGCATGAATGACGATCTTCGAGCAGGACGGCATCTTCGGCGTCGCGGAAGACGGCCCGAAGTCGATCGTTCGGAGTTCGATCCCCGCGGTGACGGCGCTGGAGACGGCTTTCCCGGCCGGAACCGTGTCGGCCGCGGCCGAGCGGGAGTCATGGCGAAAGGAAGTGCACCGGCCGGCCACACACACGCACAAGTGGTGGGCGCAGCGGCTCGGCTCTGTCTTCCGCGGGATCCTGGCCGCAGCCGTCGCGCGGGACGAGCAGGACGCCGTCGATTGCTACAGCAATGCGCTCCGGCTCGAAGGGCTCACTGTCTGCGACCCTTTCGCCGGATCCGGGACGACGCTCGCGGAGGCGGCGAAGCTCGGTGCGCGAGTGATCGGCAGGGACATCAACCCGGTGGCCACGCTGGTCCAGCGGCAGGCGCTGGCTCCTTGGGATCGGGGCCGGCTGGACCGGGCGTTCAAGCAGGTGGAGTCCCAGGTCCGCTCCGAGATCGACCACCTGCACAGGGACGAGCGCGGGCGGCCCGTCCTCTACTACTTCTGGGTTGCCCTTGCCCGGTGTCCCCGGTGTCCTCCCGACGCGCCGCCCGTGGAGCTGTTCAGCCGGTACGTCTTCGCGCAGCACGCTTATCCGAAGAAATATCCGGCGGGCAAGGCGACCTGTCCGCACTGCCACGCCGTTGTGATCGTCGATGTGGTGAAGGACAGGCAGCTGACATGTCCGGCCTGCAGCCAGGTCTCAGACCTCGCGGGCCCGGTCAATCGCGCGACCATGACGTGTCCTCGGGGGCATACGGCGAAGGTGGTCGACGCTTTGGAGGGGGAACCTCCGAGGCTCCGTATGTACGCGAAGCAAGTTCTCGACGCAGACGGATCGCGGCTGTACGAACCCATCGACGACTTCGACCTCGCGCTCTACGCGGAGGCCGAGAAGTTGCTTGAGGAACGAGGTGAGGAGCTCGTGCTGCCGGCCGGGAATCTGGAGGACGGCCACAACACCCGGCAGGCGATCCGCTGGAACTATCGCGAGTGGCGCCAGTTCTTCAACGCTCGTCAGCTCTACAGTCTCGGGCTGCTCGGGAGGGCCATCCGCGACCTTGAACCCGGACCGGAGCGTGAGGCCCTGGCCGCGCTCTTCTCTGGCGTACTGGAATTCAACAACCTCTTCTGCTCGTTCAAGGGGGAGGGGACGGGTGCTGTTCGGCACATGTTCTCTCACCATGTCCTGAAGCCCGAGCGGACTCCGCTCGAAGCGCATCCCTGGGGTACGCCCGCATCCTCCGGCGCCTTTTCGACGCTTTACCAGTCTCGTATCATCCGCGCATGGGAGTACAAGCGCGCTCCGCATGATCTCGTGCCCGTGGGCGATCAATCGGAGCGTGTCTTCGGGCTGTCGCAGCCCATTTCACTGGAGATCGGTGACGCTGAATCCTTCGGGCAGGGGGGTGCGCGTGCGTACGTCCATCATGGTCCATCGGCATCCTTCGATCTCCCTGACGAGTCGGTAGATCTGGTGATCACTGACCCTCCGTTCATGGACAACGTTCACTACAGTGAACTCGCCGACTTCTTCCATGCGTGGCTTCGGCAGCTCCGTCCGTTCGAGAGCTATCCGGTGGACGCCGTCACCACACGACATGCGGAGGAAGTCCAATCCGCAGACCCCGCCGAGTTCGGCAGGGCGATTTCCGCCGTATGGAGGGAGTGCGCCCGGATCCTCAAGCCGGGCGGCCTGCTTGCGTTCACCTTTCATCAGGCTCGAATCTCGGGATGGGTGGAGCTGGTCAAGGCGTTGGAGAGCGCGGGGCTGGTCATTACCGCGGTGCAGCCCGTGAAGGCTGAAATGAGCACGAGTGCCACCAAGTCGAGTGCGGCCGACCCGTCGAACCTGGATTCGATCGTGGTGTGCCGGCGGATCGGGCACGTGAGGTCCGAGGGGTGCTCCGCGCAGGTCGTGAGGGAGCGCGCCGTCATCGCGCTGCGTGAGTGCCAGGAGACCGGCGTCAAGGTCGGGTACGCGGACGTCGAATCGGTGGTTCGGGGCTCCGTCCTCGCGCTGCACACCCTTCCCGGAAACGTGCTGTCCGTCGAGGAACTGACGGCGGAAGCCGAAGCGGCGGTCACCGCGGCCGCCGCCGCTCTCGATGTGCGCTCTCGCCGAGAGTGAGTGTTCGCATGTCGATCTCGAATCGGCCCCGCTGGGCGGTCTCCTCTTTTCGCCTCGGCGGCTGCGGGAAGGGGTCGTGCGCGGTTTCCTCGACCGGGGGAGACAGTTTGCCGAGCCGATAGCAGTGGAAGAGTTCGGACACTCCTGGTGAGACGGTGCGGGTCATGGCGCGTACGTGGGCAAGGGACGGGTCGTCCGCGAGGTCGTCGCGATCGCTGATGAGGGTGGCCGCACCGAGCGTCCATTCCCAACCCAAGGGGTTGGAGAAGAGCCACATCGGCCGTACGCGGTTCGCGCCGTCACCGTAAGTGCCGAGCCGGATCTGCTTGGTGCGCGTTCCCGTGGTGCGGTCGTAGAGATCCACGTCCTTGTTGAGGACGGCACCGGCCACCAGGGCCATCGAATGCACGTGCACCGTGTCACGCCCTCCGCCTCGCTCAAGGGCGACGAACAGGTAGAAACCAGGGATGCGGATCTCGTTGCCGTCCTCGGCGTACACGCGGATGGTGGCGCACGGCGGAGTGCTGTTGTAGTCGAGACCTGTGGAGCGGGCGGGCTTCCCGTTCCTGCCGAGGTCGACCTTCTTGACCTCGAGGCCGAAGATCGCTCCGGGGTCGTAGTCGACCCCACCCGCCTTCAGGAGTTCGTACTCCTCGGGCCTCGCGATGACGGCGTCGGGGCTGACCAGGGGTTTGTCCGCCCGGAGAACGATGACCTCCGCCGGCAGCCGCCCGCGCAGCAGATCGGTGACGTACTCGTCGAACGGGTCGTCCTGGGTGTTTCGCTTGTCCCGCAGACGGAACGGAACCGGACGTCCCCGATCGTCGAAGAACGCCTCCGAGAGGATCGTGAAGGCCGTGGTCGGCAGGTATCCAGGCCGGACCCTGTCGTTCGCGTCAGAACACATGGCGTCAGGGTTAGCACACGGGTGTGCGGCCCCGCAGGCCCTCCGGACGGAAGGGCGGGGCGAGTGTGACTGAGCGCGGTGGTTGTCACCTGGGAGCCGTCCCGACATCGTCCGCCGCAATGGCGTGAGCAGGATTGTTGTCACTGGAAGTGCGGGATTCTTGTCACTCTGAGATCGTTTGCGGTCTTGTTGTCACCAGTACCGAAGATCGTCTACGGCGTGCCCCGGGCTTCGTTTCCCTGGAGGCGTGGCGGAGGTTCAAGGATCTGGCGGGGTGCACGCCCAGACGGCTGGCGGTGCGGCGTATGAGCCGTTGTGGTCGCATTCGTGCCGGTGGGACGACCTGCTCGTGCCGGTCTCCCTCGGCGCGGGGCGTCAGACGCTCGACCTGGGCGAGGGCTGGACGCGGCGGTGGACGGCTACCTGGCGGTACGCCGGGGGTGAGGTCACAAGCACGGTGGCTGATCTGGCAGCCGCCCCGGTCACCAGGCTGGGGCCGATGCGGGGCTTCACCTGGCGGCGAGATCAGCGTCATCGTCCCGGGTTGGAGTACATGGTCAGCACCGGCCGCCTGCACGGCTTCGAGAGCCTGGAGGAAGCCGGGCTGCTGCTGGTCCTGGATTTCGCCGGCGACGTGGTCGAGGTCCTCTCGCAGCCGCTTCGGCTGAAGTTCCGTACCGTCGACGGATGGCGCAGGCACACCCCCGACTTCCTTGTGGTCAGCCGCCTGGGTATCTGGTTGATCGATGTCCGCCCCGCTGACCTGATCGGTGACGAGGACCGGGAGTCCTTCGCCGCGACGGCCGAGGCAGCGTTGGCCTGCGGCTGGCACTACACGGTGGCTGCGCGGTGGAAGCCGTACGTGCTGATGGCCGTGGACGCGATGTCGGCCAGGCGTCGGCCGCTCGCGGACCCGCTGGGTGTCGGGCCGGGCCTGCTCGCCGGAGCCGGTGCGGCCAGGACCTTCGGGGAGATCGCGGCGGGAAGCGCGTTCGAGCCGGTCGCGCGGGCCCATCTGCTGCACCTGCTGTGGCACCGCCGAGTCGGCATCGATCTGGGCCGGCCTCTTGGGGACCGTTCTACGGTTGTCCTCGGATCGGAATCGTCGTGAGTACCGCTCGCGCGCTGGACCTGTCCGTGGGAGCCGGGGTGGTGCTCGATGGCGTCGAATGGATCGTCGAGCGGCGTGAACCGCATCTCGGGCGGGTCCAGTTGGTGGGGCCTGACGGTTCACGGCAGCGCTTGACCTTCCAGTTCCTGGCCAATCACCAGCACTGCCGTCCTTCGTCCCGGACGTCGGGCTCGGGGGCGGGCCGTGGCCGGCAGCCTGCTTCGGCGGGGGACTTGAAGCCGGACAGGCGCCGGCTGGCCGAGCTGCGCATGGCTCATCTGCTGGAAGTGAAGACTGGGTTCCGCAGCGGCGATCCACTGCGGCCAGGACTGGGGGAACCGAAGCCCGAGTACGACCCGGAGACGACCACGCTGACCGAGCGGCGACTGGCGAAGGTCGCCGAACTCAAAGCCCTGAACCGTGAGGAAGCGAAACTGCTCGGCCTCGCGGAGGTGGGCTACCGCACGCTGATCCGCTGGGAGAAGAACCGCAGCCGCTTCGGACTGATCGGCTGCGCGGACGACCGATGGCTGAGGGAGAGCGGCGGGCATCCGAGCATCAGCGAGGAGGTCCGGGAGGCGATCTTCGCGGTGCGGGCGGAGACGCTGCACCGCTCCCGGGTGGACGGCCGTACCCGCGAGGCCATGATCCACCAGTACGTACGGGAGACCTTCGGCCCGGACACTGCGGTCCCGGGCTATCACACGCTGCTGAGAGTCTGGAAGGAGTGGTTCGGCCCGAGCGGAGCGCGTCAGCGCTATGAGCGCTCGGCCCAGCTGCCCACCAAGGCCGGTCATGTGGTGGTCCACCGTCCCGGGCAGGTGGTGGCGCTGGACACCACGGTGCTGCCTGTCATGGTCCGGGAGGGTGTGTTCGGCGATCCGGTGAAGGTCCACCTGACTCTCGCCATGGATGTCTACACGCACTCGCTGTGCGCCTTCCGTCTCACGCTCGTCTCCGACACCTCGGTGGATGTGGCGATGCTGCTGCGGGACGTGATGCTGCCGCTGCCGATGCGGGCGGACTGGGGCGAGGAGATGGAGTGGCCCTATCCGGGGCTGCCTGCCGCCGTGGTCGCCGAGTTCGCCGGATACGAGGAAGCCGGGTTGCCGTTCTTCGCTCCGGAGACGGTGACCACCGACCACGGGTCGGTCTACCGCAACCACCATCTAGTCGAGGTTCAACGCGTGCTCGGCTGCAACATCCTTCCCTCCAGAGTCCTGCGTCCCACGGACAAGCAGGTGGTGGAGAGGGCTTTCGGCAGCATCCGGTCTCTGCTGTTCGAGCACCTGCTGGGTTACACCGGGGTCGATGTCGCCGATCGTGGGGCTGACCCAGAGGGCGACGCGACGTGGACCATCGAGGAGATGGAGCACGTGATCGCGACGTGGATCGTGAAGGTCTGGCAACAGCGCCGCCTGGGCGAGTACGCGCCGAGCTGGGACCCGGGCGGCGACCACAGCCCGAACTCGCTCTTCGCGGCCTCGTTCGCCCAGGGCGGTTTCGCGATGGAGATCCCTTCGCCCGAGCTCTACTACCAGCTGCTGCCGCAGCACTCGGTGACGAAGATCCACGGCCGCCGCGGAGTGAAGATCCGTGGTCTCTGGTACGACGGCCCGGCTCTGGATCCCTACCGTGACCGGCGGTCCACCCGTGGCGGCAGACGTAGAGGGCAGTGGATCGTCCACCGCGAGCCCCGTGACCGCCGCACCGTGTTTTTCCAGGACCCGCTCACCCACGCATGGCACCCGCTGCGCTGGACCGGACTCCCGCCGGAGGGCAGGACGCCGGCCTTCGGCGACGCACGGGTGCGCGACCTCTTGCAGCGGGCACAGAAGGCGGGACTGAAACCGAAGACGGACGCCGAACTCCTGCCGCTTCTCGTCGATGTGATCGGCCTGCACACACCAGTCGCGCACTGGCCGACGCGCCTGAAGAAGTCGCAGCGCACCGAATACGCCCGCGACGTCATCCAGGCCAATACCGCTGCCGCCGACCGTCCGGCTCCGCGGGCGGAGGAGGAGCCTGCCGCCCGGGCGGCAGGAGAGACCGTCGTCCACCTGCACTGGCCGGATCAGGCGCGCAGGGTTGAGGAGAGTTTGGACGCCGAGCGTCGCCGACGCAGAGAAAAAGCCGGGCCGACCCGGCCCGCGCTGCCGCCCCCGCTGGGCGCCAGCTACCGCAAGAGGAACTTGTTCATCCTGCCTGACGGGGACGAGAACGACGAGGGTGAGCCGGGCGGCAGTTCGCTCCCGGCCGGAGGGAAATGACGTGGCAGATGGCCAGAGCGGACCGCAGGACGGTGTGGTCCCGTTCCTCCGGATCGGTCCCTCGCCGAACCGGGTCACCCACGAGGGATACCAGCAGTGGCGGCGGACACGAGGAGCTTTCGTTCCGGCCCCGAGACTGACGCTGGACCAGTACCGGGCCATGAGCCCCCGGAAGCGCGGGCTGCACGACCTGCACCGAGCGGCGACCCATGTGAACCTGCGGATGCAGGAAACCCCGATGAGCGCGCAGGTCACCGCGCTGATGCGGGCCAGACTTCAGAACAACGCGCTGAAGCAGACACCCGGCACCTGCGACGGACTGATGATCAACGGTGGCGGTTACCAGGGAAAGACGGAGACGGCCTGCGAGACCGCCGCCGAGTTCGAGGACTTCTGGCGCTACCTGCACCACCAGCTCAACCCGAACGCGATCCCCGGCACCCGGGACCTCTTCCTGCCGGTGGCCTACTGCCAGACGCCGGTCAAGGCCACGCCGAAAGGACTGTGCGAGGCGATCCTGGACTTCTATGGAGCCCCGCATGCCAAGACCCTGCGCGGGCTGATCCGCAACGTCCGCGAGTCCCTGCACGCGCACTGCACCACAGCGCTGCTGCTCGACGACATCACCCGGTTGAAGATGCACCGGGAAGACGATCAGGACACCCTCGATCTCATCCGGGACCTGATGAGCCTGAACGTCACGCTCGTCCTCATCGGCGTCAACATCCCCGGCTCCGGGCTGCTGCGGGAAGGCCGTCACGACCCGCGCACCGGGCAGACGGTGCTGTCGCCCGTCAGACGAGGCAGAAGCCACAACGACGAGGCGGCCACCCAGACCGAACGCCGCTTCGACATGATCAACCTCGACCCGTTCCACTACGAAACCCCCGACGGCATTGCCGCCTGGGTCAACCACCTCGCCGGCATCGAGGACCAGCTACGGCTCTTCCGCGCGGCGCCGGGCATGCTCACCGACGGCACGATGCCCGAGTACCTGTTCCGCCGCACCGAGGGGATCGTCGGGCTGCTGAAACGCCTCATCGAGGACGGCTGCACCAAGGCCATGGAGACCGGCCAGGAGAACCTGACCATCGACCTGCTCCAGGAGATCCCCATCAATCTCGGCAACGTCCCTGGGCGGGACCCGGGCGCTGGCGAGGTCCCCGTGCTCAAGGACGAAGGGAAAGGCACCCCTCCCAAGCGGCGCAGGCGCGGTCGGAACACCGTCTTCGACGACCAAGGCGGCCGTCCCGCCGCCGATGCCTGATGACAGGCCGACTACGCCCCCTGCCCCGGAGCCTGGACCCACTGGCGGACGAGTCGATCCACGGGTACCTTCTCCGGCTCGCGCACCGGTTTGGCGCCGCGCCCTTGGAGATCGCCGTCCGGACAGGGCTCGTTGTTCAGGGACGCGGTCGAAACGGCATTCCCGTTCGCCTTCTGCACGACCTGGACGAGCAACGACTCGATGCGTTTGCTCGCGCCACTTGCCTCACGCATGACGAGGTCCGAGGGTTGCTGACGGCTTCGCTGGGCGAGCGCTACGGTCCACTGAACGCTGGTCTGTTGGCCGGGTTCCGTACGCCTTCGGGAATGCTCCACAACAACCGCTGGATTCTCACCAGGGCGACCCGGTACTGCCCGCGGTGCCTCACCGGTGACGGAACCGAGATCGAAGAGCGTCACGGCGGATGCTGGCGCCGGTCCTGGAGACTGCCTCCCGTCTTTGCCTGTCTGCGTCATCAGCGCCCGCTGCTGTACGGCTGCCCCCGCTGCGGTCAGGACATCAACGCAGCCCGCGCCGGCAGCCTGGTCGCCCGAGCTTCCGAGGCGGGCCTCCACCCCGCTCAGTGCAGAGCCACCATCCCTGGCACACGGGCGATCTGCGGTGCGAGCCTGGCCGATGGTGAGGCGAACCGACTCCCCCACTCTCCCTCCACAGTCGCTGCGTTACTGAGGCTTCAGCACCACTTCGACAAACTCTTGGACCCCGGCGGGCCGAAGTCGGTGGGCAGCTTCGGATGGCTGGTTCCTGCGGCCCAGCACTTCATCGACCTCCTCGCACTGAGCGCGTTGATCTTCATAGCCTGGCCCTGTGGAAGGGAACTCGCAGATACGGAGGCTCTGGCCATGCTGGTCGACCGGGAGGCAGAGAAGCGGCACGCCGAGTTCGCCAAGTCCCGGGCCGAGGCCGAGGCTGGACGGCGGTGTCAAGCGTCACATCACTACAGCGACCCGGCGGCGGATCCCGCCGTCGCAGGCGCGGTGCTCGGCATCGCCGCAAAGCTGCTGGTGGCCCCTGACGAGAACGAGACCCACGAGGTGATGGCACCCATCATCGATAGAGCCAAGGAGCGGAACTTCTCGATGAGTTACCAGTTCCGCAGCTTCGGCGGGTCTTCCTACCCGCTCCAAGCCATCCTCCTGACCTCGCGCCGGGACCGTGGCGCGCTCCAACGGATGGAACAGCGGATCGAGAGCAAGGGCTTCAGCCGTCTCACGGGAGCCGAGCAGTTCACACGCTGAGCCGTCACTCACGCCTGCCGCGGAGCGCGAATGCGAGACGGAAACGGAAGCCTTCGCTCTGTAGCCGTACACGGGGTTGTCATGGCTTCCGCCGGTGACCGACACCCGGTCACCGATCGGCCAGAGCCTATGTTTCGTGTCAGTTGGTCTTCGTGTTGGTCAGATGGGGGCCGACATAACCAACGATCACCTGTCTGGTGACACCCTTCGTATCATCCAGGAAGTAAATCCTCGGTGAGGTGCTTCCCTTGGAGTCGAGTTTCAGGTGGGCCTGCATTTCCGTGCGTCCGGAGGAGTCCACCTCCAAGGGGACGGCGAAGATCCTCTCCGCGCCCCACCTGTTCATCGTCGTATCGGACTCGACGGTGGCCAGCTGCTTGAGCGGCCAGTTCACCGCCCCTGGACGGTCCGATGTGCAGTGCTGGTAGAAACCGCCGTTGAACCCCTCCTTGGCTGCATGCGCGTAGGAGTCCAGCGCCCTCAGGGCGTTCCATGCTTTCGCCGCCCACACACGGGCTCGCTCCGCGTCATCCAGTTCCAGGGCTCTGCCCTTATCAGCCGTGACCTGAATGCCTTCGAAGGTGTCCAGCCGCTCCCACAGCTCCTCGAACGAGTCCGGAACGCCAGGCGGCTGCTCCACGACGACGGTGTCGTCGTAACGGCCTTTCTCGCGAAGCCGACGTCGCAGGATGTTTGCCTCCGCCCGCGCCCGCTCGACGTCGTCCAGCGCTCGCAGGGCCTCCTCCATATCCTCGTCCGCCCGTTGCACAGCCGCGTGCAACTGCTCCTCCAGGGAGGTTGCGGTCCGGGCTGACAGATCGGCAGTGCGTGCTGCTTCCTTCAACTCCTCGTCAGCCTGGGCCAGTAGCGCCCTGAGATCCTCGACGTCCTTGCGCATCCCCGTCAGCTCTTCGGAGGGTCGTACGGATGTCAGAGCTGCCTGCCGCTCCGCGCGGTGACGCCGGCCCGCGTCATCCGGGAACGAGAGTGTGCGCAGAGCCTCGGGCAATGGGGCCTCGGTAGAAAGCCGCTGCACAGTACGCGCGAGACCGAACCACGCCCTATCCTGGGGATCGCTCATCCGAGCCACGGTCAGGAACCGGTGACGCGAGGCATCCTTCGACCACGCCGGATCCACCTCGGTCAGAAATGTGCGTACGGCTCCGGGGGCGACGCGGTGGTCCTCGCCGATCGCCGCGCGGAACGCATCGACGGCTTCGGTGTCCGTAAGTACATACAGCGAGGCCGCACCGGCGCATTGCCGCATCGCTTGTCCTAGTCGTTTCGACCACAGCGTATTGGGACGGAGAGGCTGGGCCGCCACGATTACCGGCATGCGCCGTGTCGGGTCACAGAGCACGTCGATCAAGGCGTCGATGCCCTCCGCATCCACGCCCTGGGACTCCAGTGTCAACCTCGCCGGTCCATCCGTGGGCTCCAGTTCCTGGACGAGATCGCGAACGAGCCGCGGTCTGGCGGGAGCCAGTGGCGTATCCCCGTTGGGGAACACTTCCAGGCCGACCGTGAGCAATGCGGAACGGTCCTCGAACGCGACGGCCGTGATGGTCGTCCGCCAAGTGGCCTCGGTCCTGTCCTCGCGCAACTGGAGGCGTATCGAGTGTTCGGCGCCGTCGGGCAGGTAGGCCGCGTGGTTGGTCAACACCGAGACCTCATCGAGGTGGTGATGCCCGGAGGTGAGCGGGGCGCTACCGAACTTTTCAGTAAGCCACCGCGCAGTGATGCGGCGAACTGCTTGGAAGGGGTTCTCCGCGCTGGGAACGGTGAGGATCGTTCGGTGCGCGAGTGGATTGCTGTTCAGGTCCATGACAGCTCTTCCCGTGTGTGCTCGGCAAGGGGCGCTGGGATGGTGCATGTGTGGGGCGGCGGTCTTCTCGGTCGGCAGTCCGGCGAGACACAGGACCTCCGCGTACGGCAACGCCCTGATGCTCCAGGGCGTCGTCGCCAACCGGGCGGCGGCCGCATATCACGAGGGGCGCCTTTCCCGGGGCAGGAGGGCGCCGCTCGTGGTCGTGCGATCGGCTACAGAGCGGCAGGAGCCTTCTTGTACCAGCCGGTGATCACGCCCACCAGGTGGACGATGTTCTGGGTCCGCATGATCGGTGCGGCAGCGTTCGGCTCGAAGTCCGCGTTCGCCTCAGTGGTGCGCCAGATGCTCTTCTCAGTGACGGGCGCGGCCATGTGCGGGTCGAGACGCTTGAAGAATTCGGTGATGTCGTCGATCTCCGCCGGGTTGTCGCCCGCGCGCAGCTCTCGGAACACCCCGCCCAGGACGCGCAGCATGCCGACCGAGCCGAGCAGCGAGGTCCGGCGGAGCTTCTGCGACATGGTCAGCTCATCGGCCTGTCGATCCGTCTCAGGGTCGTCCTCGGTGATGGCGGCGAGGTCGGTGAAGGCGTTGGAGATGACGTCGAGGAAGTCCTTGACCTGCTCGATGACCTCGCCGTCGGTCAGGGTCTGCTCGGCCTTCTTGCTGATCCGGCCGCCAGCGCCGGCGATGACGGCGCGGGTGATGTCGGCAACGTGTTTGGCGCCCATCAGGTTGGGGTTCTTCAGGGTCATGCGGTCCTGCTCGGCGTCGACCCGTCCCTTGAGCAGCGGGTGGTCGATGACATCGGACAGGGTGCGGTTGGCGACCTTGTAGCTGTCGAAGCGGGCGCGGACGGCGCTGCTGATGCCCTTGGCGTTGTCGGCGACGTCAACGAACATCTGCTGGGCCTTGATCGGGTCCGGCTCCACGTAGATGTCCAGGCCGACGTACTCGGCCTTCAGCCGGTTCATCTGACCGATGAGCCTCTCACGCTCGGCCTGAAGCTTGGCGGCCTTCTCCGGGCTGACCTTGCGGGCCATCTCACGGTCGATGCCGGAGATCGCGTCGGTGATCCGCTGCTTCTCGATGGAGACACCGAGCACACGGTGCTGGCCGTCGATGGTGCGCAGAGAGGAGATACCGCCGATCGCCCACGGGACCGTGAGGTAGCCGACAGCGCCGTGCTCGTCCACCTTCTCGAAGGTGCAGCCTCCGCCGTCGCGGGCCAAGAGGGCGGGGGCAACCCAGTCCTTCTTGGTGTCCAGGTACTCGCCGAAGTGCTTGGCGTGGAGGCGGTCGACCTTGCGGTTGTCCTTGTCGACGTTGTTCGGGTCGGGGACGGGAAGGATGGTGGGCAGGTCGAGGAGGGGAACGCGCGTGCTGTAGACGACGCGGCCTCCCTGGGGCGTCTTGATCGCCAGATACGTACTGGAGTCCTGCGGCTTGGACAGACGCAGCGGGTCAACGTTGATGCTCACTACAAGCTCCTATCGAGTCGTTCACCATCTTGTGTCGAGCTTCAGTAGGTAGAGCCTACCAGGCATCTGGCTACATCGAAAAATAAATTCTTAATTCTCCAATCAAGTTGAAGTCTGTGGCTTCTTGGATCTAATCTCCGTCGGGAAGTGCCCACTCCGTTCGGCTCGTGGGCATCTACGCGCAGCCACCTTGGCGCAGCGGCCCCTCACCTCTCTGCTGATCAGGCAGATCGCAACGAAGGAAGACACCTCTATGACGAACCAGGCACTCGCGGCCGTCAGCGATGTCCCCGCCTCCGAGGGCGTCGCGACGGTTCCCGCGCAGGTGACGGCTGGGCCTTCGTCTCCCTCGAAAGGCTCGGCCGCCGAGGCTGGACCGGGCCTCTGGAAGCGGCCTGGGTACACGTGGCGCTGGCCCTCGGCGCTGGAGCTGTCGCGCTGCGTCACGGGACTCACCCTTGGCGCCGCCGTGAGCGGCACCGTGCCGGACGGTCCGCCCATGGTCATGGCGGGGATGGTGATCGCCGTGCAGCCGGTGGTCGAGCTGGTCGCTGCTTGCTTCCGTCGTGCCCGCCGCTAGCCATGCCTTAAGTCTGCGGTCTCTGGTGCGAGACGGGTCCGTAAGCTGCGGTGTGTGCGCGACGCTTAAGGGAGCCGCGTCGGCGATGTCCTCGAAGTGAACGACTATCCGATCTGCCGCGACCTGGTCTGTCGGTGGAGCATCATGAGGCGCGCGCCCGCTGCCCCGCAGTCTCGACCCACTGTCCGGCGAGACGCTGACCGGCTTCATTCTTCGCCTTGCGCACCACCTTGGGACAGCCCCCGGAGTGGTCGCCATCCGCACCGGCCTGACTGGTCCTCGCAAGGAAAGCGCACTCTTTCGGGTCCCAATCCGACTCTTGCATGACCTGAGACCAGAGCAACTACAGACCTTGGCCCGAACCGCCCGACTCGCTCCAGCCGAGGCCAGCTGTCTGTTGACCTCCTCGCTCGCCGAGCGATATGGGCCGTTGAATGGGAAGTTCACCTCGCGCAGTAGCGCCGCGAGGATGGTCAACGGCAACCCGTGGCTGCTGACTCGCACGCCCAGGTACTGCCCGCAATGTCTCACCGGAGACGGGAGTGAGATCCAACAGCGCCACGGTGGGGCCTGGCGGCTTTCCTGGCGTCTCCCGCCGGTCTTTGCCTGCCCTTGGCATCGTCGTCTCCTTCGGACCAACTGCCCGGCCTGCCGTCAGTCCGTCCACGCGGTCGAGATGAACACCATCATCGCCCGTCCCTGGGACGAGGATCTTCATCCGACGCAGTGCCGGACCACGATCGCGCCGCGCACCGTCGGGCGCCTCCAGCCGGCCTGCGGCGCGCAGCTCGCGGAGCCAGCCGGGGCTGTCCCGGAGATCGCCCCCGACCCGCAGACGCTGGAGCATCTCCTCGGCCTTCAGCGCCGGCTCCTGAGGCTTCTCGACCCCGCCGGCCCGGCCGTGACCCCGAGCGTCGGCTGGCTAATCCGCGCCGCTGACTACTTCGCCGACCTGAGAGCGCTGCTCGGCCTTGTATTCCTCTCCTGGCCTGCGGCTCGCTCCTTCGCCGCGACCCCGGCGCTCGCGGAGGCCCTCGACCGGGAAGCCGAAGAGCGCCTTGCCCGAGCAGCGGCCCTTCGTGACCGGCCCGGGAAGCAGCACAGCTCGCGTCCTTTCACCGACCCACCGCTGGACCCGTTTCTCATGGGCGCGGTGCTCGGAATCGCCGAGCGGTTGCTTGACGCCCCGGACGAGGAACAGGCGCGGGAGCTCATGCTGCCGCTCATCCACCAGGCCAGCCGCGTCGATCAAGCCCTGTCGATCTACCTCCGGCGCGAGGCGTGGGTCTCGTTCCCGCTGCGGATCGTCAGCATGAACCGTCCCAGGAGCATGATGGCGATGGGCGACATCATCGCCTGCGGGCCGATCCCCAGGGGCGGTGGCAGCGGAGCGCGCTCGAAGGGGTATCGCCGACGCGAGCCTTGGTGACAGTTTCCCTGCTCAAGTGACAACCAGCGTGCTCAGTCACAGCGGGGGAGCCCGGCACGGTGAACACTATTGCAAGCACCTGCTTGCAATAGTTAGCAAGCGGTGGCAGGGTACGGAGCATGGCATCGCTCAACGTCGGCAATCTCGGCAGCCTCGGCGAGTACCTGCGCGAGCAGCGGCGCACCGCGCAGCTCTCTCTGCGGCAGCTCGCGGACGCGGCCGGAGTGTCGAACCCGTACCTGAGCCAGATCGAGCGCGGGCTGCGCAAGCCCAGCGCCGAGGTGCTCCAGCAGGTCGCCAAGGCCCTGCGGATCTCGGCCGAGACGCTCTACGTGCGGGCCGGGATCCTCGACGAGAAGGACCGGGAGGAGCTGGAGACGCGCGCCGTCATCCTGGCCGATCCCTCGATCAGCGAGCGGCAGAAGCAGGTGCTGCTCCAGATCTACGACTCCTTCCGCAAGGAGAACGCCGCGGAGCACGCCGCCGGGAGCGCCGGGGAGAACACCGCCCCGGCCGCGGCGCCCGTGCCCGATGCCACGCCGTCTTCGAGCTAGCCCGTACGCCACCCTCCGGGAGGAACACCAGCATGGCCATCATCGACGAACTGCGTACCCCTCTCTACTTCGCCGCCGGCACCGCCGACCTCGCCGTGCGGCAGGCCAGGAAGGTTCCCGGCCTGATCGAGCAGCTCGCCGCCGAGGCGCCCGCCCGCATCGACGCCGTACGGAAGACCGACCCGAAGGCCGTGCAGGAGAAGGTGACCGCGCAGGCCAAGGAGGCCCAGGTCACCGTGCAGACGAAGTTCGCCGAGGTCGTCGGCGGTCTCGACACCGACCTCAAGAAGCTCGGCGAGACCGCGCAGGACTTGGCCCTGCGGGGCGTCGGCGTGGCCGCCGAGTACGCCGTCAAGGCGCGCGAGAAGTACGAGGAGGTCGCCGCCCGCGGCGAGGAGACCGTCCGCGCCTGGCGCGGCGAGACCGCGGAGCCGGCCACGGAGATCACGGTCGTGGTGGAGCCGGAGCCGGTGGACGAGCAGCCGGAGGCGAAGGCGGAGCCGGAGGCCGGGAAGACGTCCGTCCGCAAGCCCGCCGCCCGCAAGGCCCCCGCGAGGAAGCCCGCCGCCAAGGCCGGCGCCACGGCCGGCGAGGCCGAATAGCGGACCCGGGCACGATTCCTGGGGACCGGAGCGTT
Organism: Streptomyces sp. NPDC058052; assembly: GCF_042885515.1. Lineage (NCBI taxonomy): Bacteria > Bacillati > Actinomycetota > Actinomycetes > Kitasatosporales > Streptomycetaceae > Streptomyces > Streptomyces sp. NPDC058052. The sequence goes on from NZ_JBHVRX010000026.1 coordinate 38,942, forward strand.
GAAACGGGTACCTTGACCGCGAGGCGCACGTACCCCATGACCCCCTAGGCGGTGTTCAGCATGCTGATGGACCGGTTCGACAGCACCCTCAACCTGCTGATGTTCCTTGTTTTCACCGGCTTCGCCGTCGCCTCGTTCGTCATCGCGGCGCTGGTCCGCGAGGACGCCTACCGGGCCGCGGACAAGCAGACGAAGAAGTTCTGGCTGATCCTCCTCGGGGTCAACCTCGCGCTGAACCTCCTCCTGCCGGGGCTGCTCTTCCTCCTGATCGCGGGGCTGATCGCGGCCATCGTCTTCATGGTCGACGTACGGCCCGCCCTCAAGCAGGTGATGGGCGGCGGCGGCCGGCGCGGCGGCTCCAGCAGCGACGGGCCGTACGGCCCCTACAACGGCGGCCGGTAGGACCGAGGAGTCCTCCGGGGGCCGGGGAGCCGTCCGGAGGACCGAGGACCACGTGAAGGGCCGGGGCCCGGGGAGCTATCCCCGGGCCCTGTCCCGTTCCAGGGCCAGCAGCGCCACGTCGTCCGTCAGCTCGCCGCCGTTCAGCGTGCGGGCCTCCGCCATCGCCGCCTCCAGGAGCGCCTCGCCGCGCAGACCGCCGGCCAGCTGCCGGTTGATCATCTCGACCATGCCGTCCTGGCCGAGCCGCGGCGAGCCCGGGCCCGCCGTCCGGCCCTCGATGAGGCCGTCGGTGTAGAGCAGCAGGCTCCACGCCCCGCCCAGCTCGACCTGCCGGCGCGGCCAGCGGGCACGCGGCAGGAGTCCCAGGGCCGGGCCCCCGTCCTCGTACGGCAGGAGCCGCGCGGTGCCGCCCCGGTGGGCGACGAGCGGGGCCGGGTGCCCGGCCAGGCACAGCCCGGCCCGGCGCCCGTCGGGCGCGATGTCGACCGTGCACAGGGTCGCGAAGATCTCCTCGCTCTCCCGCTCGTGCTCCAGGACCTGCTGGAGCGTGGAGAGCAGCTCGTCCCCGCAGAGCCCGGCGAAGGTCAGGGCGCGCCAGGCGATCCGCAGCTCGACGCCGAGCGCGGCCTCGTCCGGGCCGTGGCCGCAGACGTCGCCGATCATGGCGTGGACGGTGCCGTCCGGGGTGCGGACGACGTCGTAGAAGTCGCCGCCGAGCAGCGCGCGGGAGCGGCCGGGCCGGTAGCTGGCCGCGAAGCGCAGGTCGGAGCCCTCCAGGAGCGGGGTGGGCAGCAGACCGCGCTCCAGCCGGGCGTTCTCCTGGGCGCGCAGCCGGGACTCGGCGAGCTTCACCTTGGCGGCGTCGTTGCGCTTGCGCTCGACCGCGTACCGGATGGCACGGCTCAGCAGCCGGCCGTCCAGCTCCTCGCGGAAGAGGTGGTCCTGGGCCCCGACCCGGACCGCCTCGGCGGCCAGCTCCGCGTCGGCGGACGGGGCCAGGGCGAGGACGGCGTGCCGGGGCGCGAGGCGCAGGATGTGCCGCAGCGGGGCGAGTGGGTCCTCGTCGGCCGCGCCCCGGGGCACGGGCAGCGAGAGGTCGACGAGCACGCAGTGCACGTCGTCGGTGAGGAGCCGCTCGGCCTCGGTGAGGTTGCGGGCGGTACGGATGCGGACCCGGGTGCCGGCGGCGCCCGCGGCGTCGAGCAGTTCGGGTACGGCGAGGGCGCCCGCCGGGTCGTCCTCGACGACCAGGAGGGTGAGGTCGGTGCGGTCGCGGTCGGCCGGGGCGGTGGCTTCCGCGCCGGCCTGTGTGCCTGTGCCTGTGCCTGTTCCTGTGTCTGTCACAGCGGTGGCGTCCATGGCGGTGGTCTCGCCTTGCCCCGCAGCAGAGACGATTCTCTGGCGCGGTACGGATACGGGCATCGGTCCGGGTTTCCTTCCCTCCCCCGAGGGTGCGCCGGGCGCCGGGTGGCGTCCCGCCCGTCCGGGACCATAGCGGCAGTGCGGCGCGCAGCGGAATGGCGATCACTCCGCGGGCGCTCCGGCCTTCCTTGGCATATGCCGCGGAAGGGGAGGTAGTTGCGCCGCGAGCAGGCACGGGCGGGTCCCGGACCCATGAGAAAGGTCACTCGGGGCGGATGTGTCAGGTCCGGCGGAGGGTGCCGACCGTCAGGTCGGGCGGACGATGCCGAGGATCTCCATCGAGCCGGCGCCCGCGACGGTGACGTTCCGCCCGGGGCGGGGCGCGTGGACCATCTTCCCGTCGCCGATGTACATGCCGATGTGGCTGGCGTCCTGGTAGTAGACGATCAGGTCGCCGGGGCGCATGTCCTTCTGCTGCACACGGGGGAGCAGCCGCCACTGCTCCTGCGAGGTGCGCGGGATCGTCTTGCCGGCCGCGCGCCAGGCGGACTGGGTCAGGCCGGAGCAGTCGAAGGAGTCGGGGCCCTCGGCGCCCCACACGTACGGCTTGCCGACCTGGGCGAGGGCGGACTCGATGGCCTTGCGGCTCTCCGGGGTGGCCTCGGCGCTGAGTTCGGCGAGGATGCCGGAGCCGAGCCACTCCGTCTGGGCCTGCTGCCGGGCCAGTTCCTCCAGCCGGCGGAGCCGTTCGCGCTCCTCGGCGGCGAGTTCGCTCTCCAGCTTCTTCGCGGCGGCGATCTTGCCGTTGATGTCCTTCTTCGCCTCGGCCTGCCGGACGCGGTCGGCCTCCAGCGTGGTCCAGTGGTCGCCGGCCTCGGTCGCGTAGGTGTTCAGCTCGGTCTGGGCGCGGCCGAGGGCGCCGATGAGGTCGGTGGTGGCCTTGGCCCCCTCCCTGATCCGGCCGGCGCTGTCGAGGAAGAGCTGCGGGTCGCCGGTGAGGACGAGCTGGGCGCTGTCGGGGATGCCGCCGTTGCGGTACTGGGCGCGGGCGGCGGCGCCGGCCTGGGCCTTGAGGGTGTCGATCCGCTTCCGGCCGTTCTCGATCATGCGGGCGAGCCGGACGATCTCGGCGGACTGCTTCTCGGTGCGCTCCTCGGCGAGGTTGTACGCGTCGGTGGCGGCGGCGGCCTGCCGGTACAGCGCGTCGATCTCGGTACGGACCTGTTCGAGGGTCTTCTTCGGCGGGGGCGGCGGCAGCGGGGCGGCGGCGGCCTGGAGGGTGAGCGCCGGGGTGGCCAGCAGGGCCAGGGCGCAGGCCACGGTGACCGCGGCGGCGGCGTACGGACGTCGGCGTCGTCGGTCCACTGGCTCCCCCTCGTGACCGGGTACCCCCTCGGCCACTTTCTGATTTACCGTCAGTAACTTGTGTGGTCCTGGCGATAGTGCCACGCGGAACCGGAAAACGACAGGTACCCCGCCAGAGTGACGGTCGATGAGCGGGTGACGTTCCCGTCCCCGGCCCACGGGAGGAGAATGTGGTGCGCCGGTGGCCCCCAGGACACCCGCCGGACACCGGACACCCGCCGGACACCGGAGGGGCGGGCTCATCGGAGGGGCGGGCTCACCGGAGGGGCGGGCTCACCCGCCGGCCGGGGCCAGCGCGTCCCACCGGACCGTGACCTCGCCCTGGCGCCACCGCTTCGGGCCGTCCACGACCGGCCACTCGGCGGCCAGGTCGCGGACCGAGCGGATCCAGCGCTGCCGGGCGCCCAGGGAGGCGTACGGGGCGGCCGCCGCCCAGGCCCGGTCGAAGTCCCGCAGGAAGGCGTGGACCGGCTCGCCCGGCACGTTGCGGTGGATCAGCGCCTTCGGGAGGCGCTCGGCGAGGTCGGAGGGACGGTCGAGCGAGCCCAGCCGGGTCGCGAAGGTGACCGTGCGCGGCCCGCTCCGGTCCAGCGCCACCCACACGTGCCGGCGCCCGATCTCGTCGCAGGTCCCCTCGACCAGCAGCCCGCCCGGCGCCAGCCGCCCGCACAGCCGCTCCCACACCGCCGCGACCTGCTCCTCGTCGTACTGGCGCAGCACGTTCGCGGCCCGGATCAGCGCCGGCGCGCCCGGCACCGGCACCTCGAAGCCGCCGTGCACGAAGGCGAGCCCCTCGTGCCGCTCCTCGTAGGGCTTCGCGGCCTCGACCCGGGCGGGCTCGATCTCGATCCCGTACAGCAGCGTGCGGGGATCGGCGGTGCGCAGCCGGGCGAGCAGCTCCACGGCGGTCCAGGGGGCGGCCCCGTACCCGAGGTCGACGGCGACGGGCGGCTCGGGGGAGCGGCGCAGGGCGGGGCCGTGGACGGCGGCGATCCAGCGGTCCATGCGGCGCAGCCGGTTCGGGTTGGTGGTCCCGCGGGTCGGGGTGCCGACGGGGCGGGTGGTGCGCGGGGCCATGCGAAGAGGATACGGAGGAGGGCGCGGGCGGAGGCGCGGGGCGGGGCGCGCGAGGCCGTGCGGGGCGGGCGGGCGCACGGGCCGGGCGGGGCGCGCGAGGCCGTGCGGGGCGGGCGGTCGTTCCGGCCTGGCGGGCCGTGCGCGGTGGCGCCTGAGGGTCCTCCGCGTAATGAATTGGCAAAGCGCCGGGGGTGGTGGAAATGAAAGAAACCGTTCCGGTGTTGTGCGGTGCGGAGGACGTGTACCGCGCCCTCCGCCTGTCATGTCCGCACGCCAGGCCCCTCTCGCGGAAGGACCGCCGACGTGAGCCAGTACGTGTCCCGGTTCGCCGGCACCCGGCACCGGCACCCGGCAGCGCCCTCCCGGCTGCGGCTGCCCGGCCGCCCCCGGACCCCCCGCCGGGTGGCCATGCTCTCCGTGCACACCTCCCCGCTGCACCAGCCGGGCACCGGTGACGCGGGCGGCATGAACGTCTACATCGTCGAGCTCGCCAAGCGGCTCGCCGCCATCGACATCGAGGTCGAGATCTTCACCCGGGCCACCACCGGCGGCCTCGCCCCGGTGGTCGAGCTGGCCCCCGGCGTCCTGGTGCGGCACGTCGACGCGGGCCCGTACGAGGGGCTCGCCAAGGAGGAGCTGCCGGCCCAGCTCTGCGCCTTCACGCACGGCGTGATGCAGGCGTGGGCGGGCCACCGCCCCGGCCACTACGACCTCGTCCACTCGCACTACTGGCTCTCCGGCCACGTCGGCTGGCTCGCCGCCGAGCGGTGGGGCGTCCCGCTCGTCCACGCCATGCACACCATGGCCAAGGTCAAGAACGCCTCGCTCGCCGAGGGCGACACCCCCGAGCCCGCCGCCCGGGTCATCGGCGAGACGCAGATCGTCGCCGCCGCCGACCGGCTCATCGCCAACACCACCGAGGAGGCCGACGAACTGGCCCGCTTCTACGAGGCGGACCCCGGCAAGATCGCGGTCGTCCACCCCGGGGTCAACCTCGACCGGTTCCGCCCCGCCGACGGCCGGGCCGCCGCCCGCGCCCGCCTCGGCCTCCCGCGGGACGCCTTCGTCCCCGTCTTCGCCGGCCGCATCCAGCCCCTGAAGGCCCCCGACATCCTGCTGCGCGCCGCCGCCCTGATGGTCGACCGCGACCCGTCGCTGCGCTCCCGCATGGTGGTGCCGGTGGTCGGCGGACCCAGCGGCAGCGGCCTCGCCAAGCCCGAGCAGCTCCAGAAGCTCGCCGCCAGGCTGGGCGTCGCCGACCTGGTGCGCTTCCACCCGCCGGTGGGCCAGGAGCGGCTCGCCGACTGGTTCCGGGCCGCTTCGGTCCTCGTGATGCCCTCGTACAGCGAGTCCTTCGGCCTCGTCGCGATCGAGGCGCAGGCGGCCGGCACCCCGGTCGTCGCCGCCGCGGTGGGCGGTCTGCCCGTCGCCGTACGGGACGAGCGGACCGGCTTCCTGGTGCAGGGCCACGACCCCGCCGACTACGCGCGCGTGCTGGACCGGTTCGCCGCCGACCCGGCGCTCACCGCCCGGATGGGCGAGGCGGCCGCCCGGCACGCCGAGTCCTTCGGCTGGGACACGGCCGCCTCGGGCACCGCCGACGTGTACACGGCCGCCATGCACGACCACCGCCAGCGCGCGCACCACCGTCGCGTACGCTCCCACCATGGCTGACGCTCAGGACGCACGGCGCACCGTCGAGGACACGCTCGACGAGGCGGAGCTGGAGTGGGAGAGCCCCGAACCGGGCTCGTACGTGGTCAAGCTCCCCGGCACCCGCAAGCTGTCCACGACCCTGTCGCTGCGGCTCGGGCGCCACTCGCTGTCGCTCAACGCCTTCGTCGTCCGGCACCCCGACGAGAACGAGGCCGGAGTCCACCGCTGGCTCCTCGAACGGAACCTCAAGCTGTACGGGGTGGGCTACGCGATCGACCCGCTCGGCGACATCTACCTCGCCGGCAAGCTCCCCCTGGCCGCCGTCACGCCGGAGGAGCTGGACCGGCTGCTCGGCTCGGTCCTGGAGGCGGCGGACGGCGACTTCAACACGCTGCTGGAGCTCGGCTTCGCGTCGGCCATCCGCCGGGAGTACGCCTGGCGGGTCTCCCGGGGAGAGTCGACGCGGAACCTGGACGCGTTCAGGAGCCTGACGCGGGAGACGGCTCCGGAGCCTGCGCCGGACCGGGGCTGAGGGCCTTCTCCGGGGAGGGGCCGGCGGCGGGAACGACGGCCTTCTCCGGACCGGGAGCGGCGGTCTTCTCCGCGGCGGGCGCCGTCCCGGAGGTCTGCTCCGCGGCCGGCACCGTCTCCGGCTCCTCCTCGCACAGCGCCTTGCGCAGCCGGAGGGTGTACCCGACGGCGGCGAGGACGCCGAGCGCGAAGGTGCCGGCCCACAGGACGTCCGAGCCGGGCCCGTCGACGACCGCGCCGGCCAGGACCGGCGCGACGAAGCCGGCGACCGCCCACGACATGCCCATCACGCCCTGGTAGCGGCCGCGGGCGTGCTCCGGGGCGAGCCGCGCGGTGGCGGCGGCGTTCGTCGGCACGTGCACCATCTCGCCGATCGTCCACACGACGACGGTCGCGGCGAAGGCGACGGCCGAACCGGCCAGCGCGGTGGCACCGGTGCCGACGGCGAAGAGCAGCGAGGAGACGGTCAGCAGGACCACCGGCGAACGCCGCTCGGTCACCTTGTTCACCAGCAGCTGGAAGCCGACGATCACGATGCCGTTGACGGCGATCACCATGCCGTACGAGGACGGGGACAGGCCCTGCTCGGCCATGGTCAGCGGCAGGCCGATCCAGGGCGCGGTGAAGACCACGCAGACCAGCAGGTTGAGCAGGACCAGGGTCCGGAACGGCGCGTCGCGCAGCACGTCGAGCATCGACACCCGCTCCTCGGCCGCCTTCTCCCCGGCCTTCGACGCGGCCCGCTCGGGCCGGGTCTCCGGCAGCCGCAGGAAGACGATGACCGCGCAGAGGGTGGTGGCGACGGCGTCGACGAGGAAGAGGGTGCGGTAGCCGAGGAACGCGGCGGCGCCGCCGGCGATCGAGGCGACGGCGAAGCCGAGGTTGAGGGCCCAGTAGTTCAGGGCGAAGGCCCGGCGCACGTCGTCGGCGGGGACCATGTCGGAGATCGTCGCGTTGATGGAGGGGCGCACCGCCTGCATGGCGACGCCCATCAGCAGGACGACGAGGGCCACGCCCCAGGCGCTGGTGACGAAGGCGAGCGCGGCGGCGCACGCGGCGGACGCCAGGTGCATGGTGACCATCGTGGGGCGACGCCCCCAATGGTCGGTCAGGACACCGCCGAGCGGGGAGCCGGCGACGCCGCCGAGACCGTGCAGGGCGACGACGAGACCGGCGAACCACGCGGAGTGCCCGAGCTCGCTCGTCAGGTAGAGGGAGAGGAAGGTCAGGACGAAGGCCCCGGTCCGGTTGACCAGGGTCGACAGCCACAGCCACCAGAATCCCCGCGGAAGACCGGAGACGGTGGCACGCGCCGATCGTCTGAGCGAATCGATGGACATGTGAGGTGCTCCCCCTGCGTGCTGTAAGTCCCGCCAACGGCTCTCGAAACTTACGCATCTCGGCTGGCGGACGCCAGCGAATTGACGACGCGCGTCAATCGTCAGCGGTCCATTAGGCTCGTACGCATGGCCGACGCACCGTACAAGCTGATCCTCCTCCGTCACGGCGAGAGCGAGTGGAACGAGAAGAATCTGTTCACCGGATGGGTGGACGTGAACCTCACCGCGAAGGGTGAGAAGGAGGCGACGCGCGGCGGCGAGCTGCTCAAGGACGCCGGCCTGCTCCCCGACGTCCTGCACACCTCCCTCCAGAAGCGCGCCATCCGCACCGCCCAGCTCGCGCTGGAGTCCGCGGACCGCCACTGGATCCCGGTCCACCGCTCCTGGCGCCTGAACGAGCGTCACTACGGCGCCCTCCAGGGCAAGGACAAGGCGCAGACCCTCGCCGAGTTCGGCGAAGAGCAGTTCATGCTGTGGCGCCGCTCGTACGACACCCCGCCGCCGGCGCTCTCCGACGACAGCGAGTACTCCCAGGCCGGCGACGCCCGTTACGCGACGATCCCGCCGGAGCTGCGCCCGCAGACCGAGTGCCTCAAGGACGTCGTCGAGCGCATGCTCCCGTACTGGTACGACGGCATCGTCCCGGACCTCCTCGCCGGCCGCACGGTCCTGGTCGCCGCCCACGGCAACAGCCTCCGCGCCCTGGTGAAGCACCTCGACGGCATCTCCGACGCCGACATCGCGGGCCTCAACATCCCCACGGGCATCCCGCTCTCCTACGAGCTGGACGAGAACTTCAAGCCCCTCAACCCCGGCGGCACCTACCTCGACCCGGAGGCCGCCGCGGCCGCCATCGAGGCCGTCAAGAACCAGGGCAAGAAGTAGTCCTTACTTACGAAAGAGCCCCCGACCTGCGGATTCTCCGCCGGGAGGGGGCTTCTTCGTGCTGCGGGGGCGGTCAGGCGCGCTCGTGTTCCTCCTGCGGTGGTCTCGGTGGCACCGGCCAGGTGGCGCAGGCCACCAGGGCGTCGGCGTCCTCGGTGAGGAAGAACAGGGTGAACCAGGCCCGGTCGGTGGACGTGATCAGACCTGAGCGCACGGGGCGGTCGTACTCGCTGAGGATCCGCACCGCCCGCTCCAGCCCCGCGGGTTCGAATCCGTGCTTCCGCATGCGCAGGAGCCGGCCCCGGAAGACCCCGGCATGCCGCCCCGGGGGCACCGCCCGCTCCGCCACGCTGTAGTCGCCGCCGTCGCGGAGGACGGCCCGGGCTCTCACGCACCCCTCGTCGTCACCGGCCAGCAGTGCCTCCAGCTCGTGCCGCTCCATGGGCGTCCCCCGTCCTGATCAGGTGTCAGTGTTCCTCGCGGCCGCCCGCCGCCTCGTCGCAGGCGCGGTCGCGGAAGTCGTCCAGGGACGTCGTGCGGATCTCGTCGTCCAGGGTGTAGCGCACCTGGCCGGGCTTCAGGCGGGCCAGGTCCTCCGGGGTGAAGCGGACGGGGGCGGCCGACCAGGTGTCGTCGTCGGTCCAGCCGGCGAGCCGGTAGCCGCGGCCCTTCTCCAGCCGGTCCGTCTCGGCCTCCGGCGTCCATCCCTCCGCCGCGGGGGCGCCCGCGGTCTGGATCAGCGGCCAGGTCGTGAAGCCGGTGACCGGGCCGTCGTGCCGCCAGTCGCCGGTGATCTCGCGGGGTTCCTGCGGCGCGTCGTCGGGGTGGAGCACCGCGCCGTCGACGTGGTCGTGGCACATGAGGATCACGCCGAGCGGGGTGCCGTCCTCCGCCACGGAGACGCCCGCCAGCCCGGCCGGCGCCGTCGGCGAGCAGCCCGTGAGCAGCAGCGCGGCGGTTCCGGCCGCCGCCGCTGTCAGGAGGTTCGCTCGCGCGGTGGGCATGGCCGCAATTCTGTCGGGCGGAGCCGCCGATGCCCAGGGGTGACCGACGGTAATCCGAGGTGAACGGGGGATCGGGGGCGTACGGAGGGGGTCGCGGCGGGCCGGGTGCGGCGGCCTCGCGGGCGGCCCGCGTGGGTGCCCCGCTCCAGCGGGTCTCCCGTTCGGACGGCGCCCCTTCCCGGGGGTGGCCCTTTTAAGGAGGCGCCGTGGACGGTTCCGCTCGCTACCGTCCCGTGCATGACACGATCACCACGCCTGGAGCCGGTCACCCCGGCCACGGTGGACGCCGCCCTCGCCCTGCGGGTCCACCCTCATCAGGAGAAGAACGTCGCCCCCGTCGCCACGTCGCTGGCCGAGGCGTACGCGTACGGGGAGACCGCCTGGCCCCGCCTGCTCTTCGACGGCGACGAGCTCGTCGGCTTCGTCATGGCCTTCCTCGACATCGCCTGGCGAGGGGAGGAGGACCCGTCGGACCGGCGCAGCGGGCTGTGGCGGCTGAACATCTCCGCCGACGCCCAGGGCGCGGGGTACGGCCGCTTCGCCGTCGACGCCGTCGCCGAGGAGTTGCGCCGGCGCGGTACCGCGCGGATGTACGTGACCTGGGAGCCCGGCGAGGACGGGCCAGGGGAGTTCTACCGCCGGCTCGGCTTCCGCACCACCGGCGAGGAGAGCGGCGGCCAGATCGTCGGCGTCCTCGACCTGTGAGAAGCCGGGGGGAGGAACCCGTCCGGGCCCCTCCCCCCGCTCGCGTCAGCCCGAGCAGCCGCCGCACTGGCACGGCGCCCCCGACTGGCAGCCGCAGCCGCAGCCGGAGCCGCAGCCGCAGGCTCCCAGGACGGGCAGGGGCGTCCGCTCGCGCGGGGCCTCCGCCGAGGGGTCGGTCGTGATGGGGGAATCGGCCATGGGGGTCCCTCCCTCGCGGGACGCGGATCGTCCCTCGTCCCCCATTCCATGCCCACCCCGACCGGCGCATCAACGGCGCACGGGAGCCCCGTGCGCCGAAGCGCCCCCGTGCGCCCTTCGCGCCCCCTCGCGCCGGACGGCCCCGCCCGCGCGCCTACGCGCCCTCGACCGGCGTGTCCGTCGGCTGGAGCTCGTCCGCGTGCTCGCCCGTCACCAGGTAGACGACGCGCTTCGCCACCGACACCGCGTGGTCGGCGAACCGCTCGTAGTACCGGCCCAGCAGCGTCACGTCCACGGCCGTCTCGATGCCGTGCTTCCACCGGTCGTCCATCAGGTGCTGGAAGAGCGCCCGGTGCAGCAGGTCCATCTCGTCGTCGTCGTGCTCCAGCTGCATCGCCAGGTCGACGTCCTTGGTGATGATGACCTCGGCGGCCTTCGCCATCAGGCGCTGCGCGAGCTGGCCCATCTGGAGGATGGTCGCGTGCAGGTCGTTGGGGACCGCGCGGTCCGGGAAGCGCAGCCGGGTCAGCTTGGCCACGTGCTGGGCCAGGTCGCCCGAGCGCTCCAGGTCGGCGCTCATCCGCAGCGAGGTGACCACGATCCGCAGGTCCGTCGCGACCGGCTGCTGCCGGGCGAGCAGCGCTATCGCCCGCGCCTCCAGGTCGTGCTGGAGGTCGTCGACCTTCTGGTCCGCGGCGATCACGCTCTCCGCGAGCTTCAGGTCCGCGTCGAGCATCGCCGTGGTGGCGCGCCCGATCGCCGACCCGACCAGGCGGGCCATCTCGACCAGGCCCTCGCCGATCGAATCAAGTTCCTCGTGGTACGCGTCCCGCATGGATGTCCCTCTCTCCGGCAGTGCTCTTCGCTTCGTGATGGGGATGGTCGCTCCGGACCCCACGCTCCCACGTTCGGCCCCCTGTGCGTCCGGCTCCATCCCCTCGCGTGAACCGCCCCTGGCCTGAAGGTGAACTCTGGGCGACGCAGGGGCCCGTGCCGCCCGGGGCAAATGAACCGGCCCCGTCCCCAGGGTGAACTCTGAGCGACGAGTGTTCGAGCAGCCACTCGGACGGCTGGGAGAGTGTCCGTGACCACGCATAACCTGGATGGCATGGACGTGAACGCGGCGGTCGCCGCATTGGCAGCGATCGCCGGAGTGTGCACCGGCGTGATCGCCATGCTGGCGTTCCGCTGGAGCGAACGCGACCAGGCGCGACCCACCCGTACCTCCCTGCACACCGACGCCGTCCTGCCGCCCGGCGTCGACACCGTTCTCTCCGTACTGCGCTCCTCCGCCGTCGTGCTCGACGAGAGCGACTCCGTGGTGAAGGCGAGCTCGGCGGCGTACGCCCTCGGGCTCGTCCGGGGCGGGAAGCTGGCCGTGGAGCCGATGCTCAACATGGCCCGCGACACCCGCAGGGACGGGGAGATACGCCAGGTCGAGCTGGACCTGCCCCGGCGCGGCGGAGGGCGCGGCGAGGCCCTCGCGGTCTCCGCGCGCGTGGCCCCGCTGGGCTCGCGGCTCGTCCTGCTCCTGGTCGAGGACCTGACGGAGGCCCGCCGCATCGAAGCGGTCCGGCGTGACTTCGTCGCGAACGTGAGCCACGAGCTGAAGACCCCGGTCGGGGCGCTCTCCCTGCTCTCCGAGGCCGTCATGGACGCCTCGGACGACCCCGAGGCCGTCATGCGCTTCGCGGGCCGGATGCAGATCGAGGCGACCCGGCTGACCAACCTGGTCCAGGAGCTCATCGACCTCTCGCGGGTGCAGAACGACGACCCGCTGGAGGACTCCGAGCCGGTGTCCGTGGACGAGCTGGTCGCCGAGGCGATCGACCGCTCGCGGCACCCGGCCTCCACCAAGCAGATCACGATGGCCTCGGGAGGCTCGGCCGACCTGTTCGTCTGGGGCAGCCGGGGCCAGCTCGCCGCGGCCCTCGGCAACCTGGTCGAGAACGCCGTCAACTACTCGCCGGCCCGGACCCGCGTGGGCATCGCGGCCCGCCGCGTGGCCGCGCCCGGCGGGGACTTCATCGAGGTGGCCGTGACCGACCAGGGCATCGGCATCCCGGAGAAGGACCGCGAGCGGATCTTCGAGCGCTTCTACCGCGTCGACCCGGCACGCTCGCGTGCCACCGGCGGTACGGGGCTCGGGCTCGCGATCGTCAAGCACGTGGCCGCCTCGCACGGCGGAGAGGTCACGGTGTGGAGCACCGAGGGTCAGGGCTCCACGTTCACCCTGCGGCTGCCCGAGGCGGGCTCCGCACGGGACCGCCGGACCGCCGCCTCCTCCCTCACCCCCGATCTCATGACCGAACCGCTCCCTGCACCGGAGGTCCTTCCGTGACCCGAGTCCTTGTCGTCGAGGATGAGGAATCCTTCAGCGACGCCCTGTCGTACATGCTCCGCAAAGAAGGCTTCGAGGTCGCCGTGGCGGCGACCGGCCCCGACGGACTCGACGAGTTCGAGCGCAACGGAGCGGACCTCGTCCTCCTCGACCTGATGCTGCCGGGCCTGCCCGGCACGGAGGTCTGCCGGCAGCTGCGGGGCCGTTCCAACGTCCCGGTCATCATGGTGACCGCGAAGGACAGCGAGATCGACAAGGTCGTCGGGCTGGAGATAGGAGCCGACGACTACGTGACGAAGCCCTTCTCCTCCCGCGAGCTGGTCGCCCGCATCCGCGCGGTGCTCCGCCGCCGCGGCGAGCCGGAGGAGGTCACCCCGGCGGCCCTGGAGGCCGGCCCGGTCCGCATGGACGTCGACCGGCACGTGGTGACGGTCGCCGGCGGCAAGATCGACCTCCCGCTGAAGGAGTTCGACCTGCTGGAGATGCTGCTGCGCAACGCGGGCCGCGTCCTCACCCGCATGCAGCTCATCGACCGGGTCTGGGGCGCCGACTACGTCGGTGACACCAAGACCCTCGACGTCCACGTCAAGCGGCTGCGCGCCAAGATCGAGCCGGACCCGGGCGCGCCGCGCTACCTGGTGACGGTCCGCGGTCTGGGCTACAAGTTCGAGCCGTAGAGCTCCGAGGCGTGACGAGCGGTACGTGAAGAGGGGCGCCCCCACCGGGGGGCGCCCCTCTTCACGTACGCGTACCGCGGCGGGGTGGGCTCAGTGGCCGGCCGTCGGGGAGGCGTCGCCGGCCTCGGAACCGTGCTCACCGGCCTCGGAGCCGTGCTCGCCGCCCTCCGTGCCGTGCTCGCCGGCCTCGGCCGTCGCCTCGGCGGTGGGGGAGGCGTTCGGCGGGAGCGGGACCTCGGTCGGGCCGAACTCCTCGAAGTAGCTCGTCGACGGGACGACGAACGCCTCCAGGGAGACGTCACCGGTCTCGCTGAGCTTGAAGACGACATCCTGGGCGTCGCCGTTCTTCACGGCCTCGTGGCCGTTCTCGATGGTCGCGGAGGCGTTGCCCGCGCCGCCGATGACGACGGAGCCGCCGGCGGGCACGACCACCGGGCCGGCGCCCTGGGCGGGCTTGAGGGCGACCGTCGCGTTGCTGCCGGGCAGGCTGATCGACTCCAGCGTCTGCGGCTCGCCGCCGTTGTTGAAGACGGTGGCGGAGACGACGGCCGGGCCCTTGGCGCCAGGGGTCGGCTGAGTGATGACGAGCGCGTTCTGGATCTTGACGTCGTCCACCGTGACGGCGGCGTTGTCCGGCCGGATGCCGAGCGTCTGGGCGTCGTTGCCCGCCCCGCAGGCGGACAGTGCGCCGATCGAGAACACGATGGCGGTGGCGGCGAGGGCGCCGCGTCGAAGGCTGCGGCTCACGGCGGCGGCAACTCCTAGGACGTACGGACAGGAGAGGTACCGGAGCGGTACCAGGGGTACTAAGGACCAGCTAAAGGTGCGTCAGCGCGCTTAGGTTACCGAGCCGCACTCTCCGTCCCGCACCCGACCCGCCCCTAAGCGTCCCGTGCCGCACGCGCGGCCGCCCGGCCCGGCGCCCGGCCGCGCTCGCCCGCGGCGGACCGGCGCGCTCCCGCGGGGAGTGCCGGCGCGCTCGCGCGCCGTGCACGGGCGCGCCGGTGCGCGGTGGCCGGAACACATCCCATTGGCCAGGCGTTCACATAACCGACGTGATCAATTTCGGTGGTCGCGTCGCATTCCGCATCCCTTCCCTTACGGAAAAGCACGGACGGGGCGCCCGCTGATCAATTCCGGATTCTCGGCGCGATCCCTCCGTACGGGTGGTCGATCCTCGAACGGAGTGCGTGAAGCGGGCCACTCCGGACCGGACGAACCGGGACATACTGCGCTCTCCGGCGGGTGTCGGATGTGTGTAACGTGCGCGTTTCTCTCTGTCGACGCAGCCGCTCCGACCTGCGAATACCGCCTTCCGGAAGCCCTCCGCAGCACGCGGGCGACGCACTTGTCAAGCCCCGAGATATGCCCTGACCTGCGGAAACGCCATTCAGAAGAAGCAGTTTCCGTGTTACCCTGGATAGCCACGGAAGGGGTACCTGTCACATGACGTTCAAGGTTGGCGACACCGTGGTCTATCCCCATCACGGGGCCGCGCTGATCGAGGCCATCGAAACTCGCCAGATCAAAGGCGTGGACAAGACCTACTTGGTGCTCAAGGTCGCGCAGGGCGACCTGACGGTTCGCGTGCCGGCGGACAACGCGGAGTTCGTAGGCGTGCGCGACGTTGTCGGGCAGGACGGGCTGGACCGGGTCTTCGAGGTGCTGCGCGCGCCGTACGCCGAGGAGCCGACGAACTGGTCCCGCCGCTACAAGGCGAACCTCGAGAAGCTCGCCTCCGGCGATGTCATCAAGGTCGCCGAAGTGGTCCGCGACCTGTGGCGCCGCGAGCGCGAGCGCGGTCTCTCCGCAGGTGAGAAGCGCATGCTCGCCAAGGCTCGGCAGATCCTGGTGAGCGAGCTGGCGCTCGCGGAGAACACGAACGAGGACAAGGCCGAGGCCCTCCTCGACGAGGTGCTCGCGTCCTGACGCCTGGCGCACACCATGCACAGCAGTAATGCCGCGGTGCCCGCCGACACACTGTGAATCATCGATTCCACAGTGCCGTCGCCGGGCACTGCGGCATGTTCGTCTCCTCTTTTCCTCCCCATCGCACCCGGGCACGAGCAGGGACACCGGTCCCGGGACACCCGTCCCGGGAGCTGCGGCTCCCGCATGGCGACGCCTCGACCGTCGTCACGGAAAGGGCCCGGTCGAGGCGTCGTCCCACAGCCTGCTGACGCCATACCCACGTCGCCCGCGGAAACAAACCTGCCGGAGTGCAACCGATGTCTGACGAAGCGCGTCCTAGCCGTACCGCCGTGGTGATCCCGGCCGCCGGGCGGGGCGTACGCCTCGGTCCTGGCGCCCCGAAAGCGCTGCGCGCGCTGAACGGCACCCCCATGCTCGTCCACGCCGTCCGCGCCATGGCCGCCTCCCGCGCGGTCCAGCTCGTCGTCGTGGTCGCCCCCGCCGACGGCGTCACCGAGGTCAAGCACCTCCTCGACGCCCACGCCCTCCCCGAGCGCACCGACTACCTCGTCGTCGCAGGCGGCGACACCCGCCAGGAGTCCGTCCACCTCGGCCTCAAGGCGCTCCCCGAGGGCATCACCACCGTCCTCGTCCACGACGCGGCCCGCCCCCTCGTCCCCGTCGACACCGTCGACGCCGTCATCGAGGCCGTCCGGGACGGGGCCGTCGCCGTCGTCCCCGCGCTGCCCGTCGCCGACACCGTCAAGGAGGTCGAGCCCGCCGGGCGGCCCGGCGACCCCGAGCAGGTCGTCGCCACCCCCGTCCGCGCCCGCCTCCGCGCCGTCCAGACCCCCCAGGGCTTCGACCACGCCACCCTGGCCGACGCCCACGCCACCATCGCCCTGGCCGGCGAGGGCGCCACCGACGACGCCGGCATGGTCGAGCGGCTCGGCGCGCCCGTCGTCGTCGTGCCCGGCCACGAAGAGGCGTTCAAGGTGACCCGCCCCCTCGACCTCGTCCTCGCCGAGGCCGTACTCGCCCGCAGGAGGGCCAACGATGGCTTCTGAGTTCCCCCAGGCCCCCGGCTCCGCGCCGGCCGGCCGGACCCCCTTCCTCCTCCCCCGCACCGGCATCGGCACCGACGTGCACGCCTTCGAGAAGGGCCGCGAACTGTGGTGCGCCGGCCTCCTCTGGGAGGGCGAGGAGTACGGGCTCGCCGGCCACTCCGACGGCGACGTCGCCGCCCACGCCGCCTGCGACGCGCTGTTCTCCGCCGCCGGCGTCGGCGACCTCGGCGCCCACTTCGGCACCTCCCGCCCCGAGTGGTCCGGCGCCTCCGGCGTCACCCTCCTCGCCGAGGCCGCCCGGATCGTCCGCGCCGAGGGATACGAGATCGGCAACATCGCCGTCCAGGTCGTCGGCGTCCGCCCCAAGATCGGCAAGCGCCGCGACGAGGCCCAGAAGGCGCTGAGCGAGGCCGCCGGCGCCCCCGTCTCCGTCTCCGGCACCACCACCGACGGACTCGGCCTGACCGGCCGCGCCGAGGGCCTCGCCGCCCTCGCGACCGCCCTGGTGTACCCCGTCACGCGCTAGGCCGTCCCTTTCGGATCCTGCCGGGCTCGCGGCGCCCGGCCCGCGGAAACGGCCTGGCACCGGCGAAAAACGTGCCCCGTGACCGGGAATCGGTCGCGGGGCACTACCACACGCCCACTACCCTGGACCCGTGACTATTCGCCTGTACGACACCAGCGCCCGGCAGATCCGTGACTTCACCCCGCTCACGCCGGGCTGCGTCTCGATCTACCTCTGTGGCGCCACCGTCCAGGCGGCCCCGCACATCGGTCACATCCGGTCGGGGCTGAACTTCGACATCATGCGCCGCTGGTTCGCCTACCGCGGCTACGACGTCACGTTCGTCCGCAACGTCACCGACATCGACGACAAGATCATCGCCAAGGGCAGGGACCAGGACCGCCCCTGGTGGTCGATCGGCTACGAGAACGAGCGCGCGTTCAACGCCGGCTACGACGCCCTGGGCTGCCTGCCGCCCACGTACGAGCCCCGCGCCACCGGCCACGTCCCCGAGATGATCGAGATGATGCGCGGCCTCATCGAGCGCGGCCACGCCTACGAGGCCGACGGCAGCGTCTACTTCGACGTCCGCTCCTTCCCGGGCTACCTCCAGCTCTCCAACCAGGACCTGGACGACCTCCGCCAGCCCGACGAGGGCGTCTCCGGCAAGCGCGACCCCCGCGACTTCGCCATGTGGAAGGCGACCAAGCCCGGCGAGCCCGACTGGGAGACCCCGTGGGGCCGCGGCCGCCCCGGCTGGCACCTGGAGTGCTCGGCCATGGCCCACAAGTACCTGGGCTCCGCCTTCGACATCCACGGCGGCGGCCTCGACCTGATCTTCCCGCACCACGAGAACGAGATCGCCCAGGCCAAGGCGTTCGGAGACGAGTTCGCCCGCTACTGGGTGCACAACGCCTGGGTCACCATGAGCGGCGAGAAGATGTCGAAGTCGCTCGGCAACTCGGTCCTCGTGAGCGAGATGGTCAAGAACTGGCGCCCCATCGTCCTCCGCTACTACCTGGGCACCCCGCACTACCGCTCGATGATCGAGTACAGCGAGGAGTCCCTGCGCGAGGCCGAGTCCGCCTTCGGCCGCATCGAGGGCTTCGTCCAGCGCGCCACCGAGAAGGCCGGCCGGACCGTCGCGCCCGCCGCCGAGGTGCCGCCGGCCTTCGCCGAGGCCATGGACGACGACCTGGGCGTCCCGCACGCGCTGGCGATCATCCACACCACCGTCCGGCAGGGCAACAGCGCCCTCGGCGCCGACGACAAGGACGAGGCCATCGCCCGCCTCGCCGAGGTCCGGGCCATGCTCGGCGTCCTCGGCCTGGATCCGCTCGACCCCCGGTGGGCCGACGGGTCCGGCGGCGGCGATGAGCTCCACGGCGTCGTCGACACCCTGGTCCGGCTCGTGCTCCAGCAGCGCGAGGCGGCCCGCGAGCGCAAGGACTGGGGCACCGCCGACGCCATCCGCGACCAGCTCACCCAGTCGGGCCTGGTGATCGAGGACAGCCCCGACGGCCCCCGCTGGACCATCGCCAACCGATAGAACGCCCCGAAGACGTGCCGCCCGGAGCCCCGGGCGGCACACTTCACTTACAGACTTCCGCACGTACGCCAGAGGAACAGGTAGCAGTCATGGCCGGGAACAGCCAGCGCAGGGGACGTCGCACGTCCAACAAGAAGGGCGCGACGATCGGCAGCGGTGGCAAGCGACGCCGCAGCCTGGAGGGCAAGGGCCCGACGCCCAAGGCCGAGGACCGCAAGGGCCACAAGGCGTTCCGCGTCTCCAACGCGATGGCCCGGAACGCGGCCAAGCGCAAGCCCGTCGCCCGCCGCGGCGGCAAGGGCCAGGCCGAGATGGTCGTCGGCCGCAACCCGGTCTTCGAGGCGCTCCGCGACGGCGTGCCCGCCTCCACGCTCTACGTCCAGCAGTTCATCGACAACGACGAGCGCGTGCGCGAGGCCCTCAACCTCGCCACCGGCCGCGGCACCATCAACATCATGGAGGCGCCGCGCCCCGAGCTGGACCGGATGACCAACGGCCTGAACCACCAGGGCCTCGTCCTCCAGGTCCCGCCGTACGAGTACGCGCACCCCGAGGACCTCGCCGCGGCCGCCTACGACGAGCACGAGGACCCGCTGATCGTGGCCCTCGACGGCGTCACCGACCCGCGCAACCTCGGCGCCGTCGTCCGCTCCGTCTCCGCCTTCGGCGGCCACGGCGTCGTCGTCCCCGAGCGCCGCGCCGCCGGCATGACCGCCGGTGCCTGGAAGACCTCCGCGGGCACCGCCGCCCGCACCCCGGTCGCCCGCGCCACCAACCTCACCCGCTGTCTGCAGGAGTACCAGAAGGCGGGCCTGACCGTCGTCGGTCTCGCCGCCGACGGCGAGACCGAGGTCCACGAGCTGGAGGCCCTGGAGGGCCCGGTCGTCATCGTCGTCGGCTCCGAGGGCAAGGGTCTCTCCCGCCTCGTCGGCGAGACCTGCGACTTCCGCGTCCGCATCCCGATGCCCGGCGGCGCCGAGTCCCTGAACGCCGGCGTCGCCGCCGGCGTCGTCCTCTACGAGGCCGCCCGCCGCCGCATGTCCTGACGCGCGGCTCCGGCAGGCCCCCGCGGGAGCGGCCGGACCGCCGCGACGACCCGTCGCGGCGGTCCGGCGATGCGCGTACCGTGCCTGCTGACACCTGGGGGGGCGGCGTGAGCAGGCGCATAGTGGTCACCGGCGGTGCCGGTTTCGTCGGAT
Organism: Streptomyces sp. NPDC058052; assembly: GCF_042885515.1. Classification (NCBI taxonomy): domain Bacteria; kingdom Bacillati; phylum Actinomycetota; class Actinomycetes; order Kitasatosporales; family Streptomycetaceae; genus Streptomyces; species Streptomyces sp. NPDC058052. Next base: position 58,716 of record NZ_JBHVRX010000026.1, read on the forward strand.
CGGCCTACGTCCGGATGCTTCTGGGGCCAGGGGGACCCGACGGCGTCGAGGTCACCGTCCTGGACGGACTTACCTACGCGGGAGACCTGCGGAACCTGGCCGGGCTCCGCGACGACCCCCGCCTCACCTTCGTGCGGGGGGACGTCCGCGACGGCCGGACGGTGGAGGCGCTGGCCGCCCGGCACGACGAGATCGTCCACTTCGCGGCCGAGTCCCATGTCGACCGCGCGAACGAGGCGGGCACCCCCTTCGTCAGCACCAACGTCCTCGGCACCCAGGTCCTCCTGGAGGCGGCCGTCCGGCACGGCGTCGAGACGTTCGTCCTCGCCTCCACCGACGAGGTCTACGGCACCATCGACTCCGGCTCCTCGACGGAGGACGCTCCTCTCTCACCCACGTCGGTCTATTCAGCCTCCAAGGCGGCCGCGGACCACCTGGCGCTCGCCCACCACCGCACCCACGGCCTCGACGTCCGGATCAGCCGCTGCTGCAACACCTACGGACCGCGCCAGTTCCCCGAGAAGATCGTCCCCCTCTTCGTCACCCGGCTCCTGGACGGACTGACGGTTCCGCTGTACGGCGACGGCGGCCAGGTCCGCGAGTGGCTCCACGTCGACGACCACTGCCGCGGCGTCGAACTCGTCCGCACCCGGGGGCGGGCCGGACGTGTGTACAACCTCGGCAGCGGAGTCGAGCTGACCAACAGGGAGCTGACGGACCTGCTGCTGGAAGCGTGCGAGGCCCCGGCGGACCGGGTGCGCCACGTCGCGGACCGCAAGGGCCACGACGCCCGCTACTCGGTGGACTGGTCCCGGGCCCGCGACGAACTCGGTTACACACCCGCCGTCGGTCTGCGGGAGGGACTCGCCGGGACGGTGGACTGGTACCGGGAGAACCCCTCGCGGCGGGAGCGCCGACCGTGAGCGGCGCGACGCCCGGCACCGGAGCAGGCGCGACGCCCGGGCGGGGACGGCACGGGCGCACGGACCGCATGACCGGCGCGGAGGGCCGGATGCGGCGCACGTCCATCGACGGCGTCCGGCTGTCCGTCCCCGAGGTGCACCCCGATGCCCGGGGCACCTTCCACGAGGCGTTCCGGCAGGACACCTTCACCGAGTCCGTCGGCCACCCCCTGCACCTGGCCCAGGCCAACGTCTCCGTGTCCCGGCGCGGGGTGCTCCGCGGCATCCACTTCGCGGACGTGCCGCCGGGGCAGGCCAAGTTCGTCTCCTGTCCGAGCGGAGCCGTCCTCGACGTGGCCGTCGACCTCCGCGTGGGGTCGCCGACGTTCGGCGCACACACGGCGCACGAGCTCAGCGCCCGCAACCACCACGCGCTGTACCTGGCCGAGGGGATCGGCCACGCGTTCCTGGCGCTGACGGACGAGGCGACCGTCGTGTACGTGTGCTCGACCTCCTACGCGCCCCACAGGGAACACGCCCTGGACCCCTTCGACCCCGACCTCGGGATCGACTGGCCGTGCCTTCCCACTCGCGTCCTGTCGCCGCGTGACAGCACGGCCCCGAGCCTCGCCGAGCTCGCCTCCCGCAACCTGCTGCCTTCGTACGCCAGTTGCCTGACCCGGTGATCTTGACGGACCTCGGACATCCCGAGCCCGTCAAGGCAGTGTCCTAACCCCGCGTCACTCGGTTAGATGAGTGTGGACACCAGAACGCCCCGGCCGGGGTTCGACGATCAGCCCGCGCTGAGCATGGTCAAGGTGGATTCCGATCCCGCCCAGGTGATCGTGAACCACGCCAGCTTCCGTGTGCGGCTCGCGCCGGCCCAGCAGCCGAAGTTCGCCGCGAACCCGCGTGTGGGCGCCCTCGCCGGCGCCGGCGGCGCGGGGGCGCCGCGCCGTCGACCCGTCGTGTGGACCGGCAAGGCCACGCCGGGCGCGACCGGACTCCTCCAGGCCGTGCGCGAGTCCTCGGCCGCCCCGGGGGCCGCGGTCTCCACGCTGGAGCCGACCACCCGGGCCATCCCGCGCATCGACGACACGATGCCGACGCCCGTCGTGCCGGCCGAGGCCGCCGCGCCGATCCTGCCGCCGATGCGGCGGGCCGAGGGCGCGTACGACGACGTGTACGAGATGCGGCCCGAGGCACCGGCGTACGAGGAGGCCCGTCCGGCTCCGCAGCGGCCCGGGGCCGACCCCGTCCGGCACGCCTACTACCCGGGCCGGCGGATGAACCTCGGCGTGGTGCTGCTGCCGCTCCGGGTCTTCCTCGGCTTCATCTCCATCTACGCGGGCATGGGCAAGCTCTGCGACCCCGTCTACTTCGACGGCGGCGAGCGCGGCTCCATGGTCAAGTGGCTGACCCAGCTGCACCCGTGGCCGCTCGCCGAGCCGCTCCGGGACTTCGCGCTCCAGCACCCCGTCGGCGCCGGACTGACCGTCGCCTTCCTCCAGGTCGTCGTCGGCGTCCTGACCGTCCTCGGCCTCTGGCAGCGCGTCGCGGCCGTGGTCGGCGCGCTGCTCTCGGCCGCGCTGATCCTCACCGTGAGCTGGCGGACCGTCCCGGTCTACGACGCGCCCGACATCATCTACCTGGCCGCCTGGTCGCCGCTGATCATCGCCGGCGCGCCGGTCTACTCGATCGACGGGCGTCTCGCCGGCGAGGCGTGGCGGACCCTCGGGCCGCGCGCCGAGCTGTGGGAGCTGCGCCGCCGGGTGATGCGCCGCTCGCTCCTCTTCGCCTCCGTCGCCGTCGGCCTCACCCTGCTGATCGGCTCGGTCCTCGGCGGGGCCGTGCGCTCCACCGAGATGGTGACCGTCCCGGGTCCGAACGACGACCCGATCAACCACCTGCCGGGCCGGCCGCTGCCGACCGAGCCGGAGCGCCGCCGCACCCCGTCGGAGTCGCCGCGCGGCGAGCGGACCGAGCCGTCGGCGCCGACGACGACCGAGGCGCGCGAGGAGACCCCGGAGGCGACGCGGGAGGAGACCCGGCCGACGGAGACCGGCTCCGGCACCGGCTCGTCGTCCCCGGCGCAGGAGCGCCGCCCGACCGCCACGGACGGCGGCGGCGGGAGCACCGGCAGCCGGACGCCGGCCCAGTCGCAGCCCGCGCCGCCGCCGGCCACCAGCGACAGCCCGAGCGGCACCTCCGGCGGTTCGTCCTCCGGCGGTTCGTCGACCGGCACCCCCAGCCAGGAGGCGCCGACGCAGGAGGCCACGACGGGCGGCGGCGAGGCCCCGCGGAACCCGATCGGCGGCCTGCTGGGCTGAGCCCGGAGCCGTTGCGCGGAGGAGAGAGGCGGCACCGCCCCGAGGGGTGGTGCCGCCTTCGCGTGTGCGTCAGAGGCCCTGCGCGGCGAGCTCCTTCGCGGCCTCCGTCAGGTCCTTGGCGGTGTCGATGGCCCTCCAGTACGCCCCCTGGGGCAGCGGGAAGCCCGCCAGGCGCCGCTCGCGGGCGAGGCGGGGGAAGGTGGTCCGCTCGTGGTCGCCGAGGTCGGGGAGGAGCTCGGTGAAGGCGGGGGAGAAGACGTACACGCCGGCGTTGATGAGGAACGGCGACGGCGGCGCCTCGACGAAGTCGGTGATGTGCCCGAAGGTGTCGGTCTCGACGGCGCCCCACGGGATGCGGGGGCGGGCCAGGGCGAGGGTGGCGGTGGCGTCCCGCTCGTCGTGGAAGGCGGCCATCTCGCGCAGCGAGAAGCGGGTCCAGATGTCGCCGTTGGTGGCGTACCAGGGGCGGTCCGGCGCGGGCAGGTGCGCGGCGGCGTACTTGAGGCCGCCGCCGCGGCCCAGCGGCTCGGACTCGACGACCGTGGTCACCTTGAGGGGGAGGTCGGCCTCCTCCAGCCACTCCTGGAGGACGTCGGCGAGGTGCCCGCAGGAGACGACGGCGTCGGTCACGCCCTCGGCGGCCAGCCAGGAAAGCTGATGGCCGATGATCGGGGTCCCGGTGCCCGGGATCTCGACCATCGGCTTGGGGCGGTCGTCGGTGTAGGGGCGCAGCCGCGAGCCCTGGCCGCCCGCCAGGACCACGGCCTGCGTCGGAGTGGTGTGCATACGGGGAACGATAGGTGCCCCGCGGGCGCGGACGCGGTGACGGCGCTCAGCTCGTCGCGCGCATCACGCCGGTCGCGTACGCGGTGTCGCAGACGGGCCGGGAGAAGGACTGGGCGCGGGCGGGGCCGTAGTGCTCGACGGCGGCGCGGCCGAGGGCGCGGGCGATCGACACGCAGTGCTCGGCGAGCGAGGGGCGGTTCTCGACCTCGCGCTGGAGGTGGGTGAGGGCGACGCCGGGGTCCTTCTCCTGGAGCTCGGAGAGGAGCCGGTCGCGCAGGACGTCCTGCGGGGCGCGGGACTTGGCGCGGGTGGAGACGTCCGCGGAGGAGGCGGTCAGCATCCGGCCGTCGGAGTCCTGGCCGGCCCACGGGACGGCGGAGACCGCGAGCGTTCCCGACAGGACCAGGACGACGGGCAGGACGAGGGCGAGGGAGCGGCCGATGCGGCGGGCAGTGTGCGTCACGCAGGCGAGCGTAGCGGCCGGTAGTGATATGGCGACATTTAGTCACTCTCGCGAGGGACGGTTCGACGCGGCTTTTCGATTCCCGTGTTGACGCCGGGCTCCGGGGAGGCCCCGAATGCCGGGGTTTTCCGGGATGAGTCCGTTTAAACGAACGACCCCGTGTCCGCAAGGGACACGGGGCCGTTCGCCACTGCTTCAGGCGATGCCTCGGACGGCGCCTAGGACGGCGCCCAGGACGGCGCCTCGGGCGAGGGTCACTCGCTGATGCGCTGCTCCGTCGACTTGGAGAAGACGTGCAGCTCGCCGGCGCGCGGGACGACGTGCAGCGTGGAGCCCTTCGAGGGGATCTCGCGGCCGCCGACGCGGATGACGATGTCCTTGTCCTCGCCGCCGACGCGGGTGGAGCCGTAGACGAAGCCGTCGGAGCCGAGCTCCTCGACGACGTTGACCGTCACGGCCACGCCGTCCTTGCTCGTCGGGCCGGAGACGTCGAAGTGCTCCGGGCGGACGCCGACGACGACGGTGGTGTCGCCGTTGGCGGCGGCGGTGGCCAGCGCGTCACGGGAGACCGGGACGACGCTGTTGCCGAACTTCACGCCGCCCTCGGTGATCGGGACCTCGATCAGGTTCATGGCGGGGGAGCCGATGAAGCCGGCGACGAAGAGGTTGGCGGGCCGGTCGTACATGTTGCGCGGGGTGTCGACCTGCTGAAGCAGACCGTCCTTCAGCACGGCGACGCGGTCGCCCATGGTGAGGGCCTCGGTCTGGTCGTGGGTGACGTAGACCGTGGTGATGCCGAGACGGCGCTGGAGGCCCGCGATCTGCGTACGGGTCGAGACGCGGAGCTTGGCGTCGAGGTTCGACAGCGGCTCGTCCATGAGGAAGACCTGCGGCTCGCGGACGATGGCGCGGCCCATGGCGACGCGCTGGCGCTGACCGCCGGAGAGCGCCTTCGGCTTGCGGTCCAGGTACTGGGTGAGGTCGAGGATCTTCGCGGCCTCTTCGACCTTGGCGCGGATCTCGCTCTTGTTGACGCCGGCGATCTTGAGCGCGAAGCCCATGTTGTCGGCGACGGTCATGTGCGGGTAGAGCGCGTAGTTCTGGAACACCATCGCGATGTCCCGGTCCTTCGGCGGCAGGTGGGTGACGTCGCGGTCACCGATGCGGATGGAGCCCGCGTTCACGTCCTCCAGGCCGGCCAGCATGCGCAGCGAGGTGGACTTGCCGCAGCCCGAGGGGCCGACGAGGACGAGGAACTCGCCGTCGCCGATCTCGATGTCGAGCTGGTCGACGGAGGGGGTCTTGGCGCCGGGGTAGATCCGGGTCGCCTTGTCGAAAGTGACAGAAGCCATGGTGATACGCCCCTTCACCGGCAGGAACGTGCCGGACGATCCGAGTAAAGGAAGGATGGGTCTAGTCCACCTGGGTGAACTCCGCTCGACGCTACCCCGGCGGTGTCCGGTCTGTCAGTAGTCGCAGGCGGGGAGTTTTCCGGAGTTCGCCCCGGCGCCGGCCGCCCGCCGGGCCGCCTCGCGGGGCGGCCGCGCCCTCGACCCTCCCCGGTGCTGTCCGGTGACCGGAACCGCACTCCCGTCCGGTCGGCGCACGTGCGGGCGGGTGATTGCGGGGGTCCGGAAGTTCTTCGGAGTGGTTGGTGGCGCTGTGTAGAGTGGGCACCACTCGCGCGGGGGAACGCGCGTATGCCTCCTTAGCTCAGTCCGGCCAGAGCAACGCACTTGTAATGCGTAGGTCGTCGGTTCGAATCCGACAGGGGGCTCCACCGAACTCGTGTCCCGGACCACTCTGGTCCGGGACACTTGTGCGTTACGGGGGCGTGTACGCGGAGTGGGGTTTCTCCCGGGGAGGGGTGCGGTCGATGGGTCGGCGTTCCGGTGGGCTGATCGGGATCTGGGCCGAGCAGCAGCGGGTGGCGCAGCGGGAGCGGGAGGGGCGGCAGCAGGCGCTGCTGCGGCAGCAGCGGGACGCGGAACGGGCGCAGCGGGCGTACGAGCGGGACGTGTCCCGGATGCAGCGGGAGCAGCGGGCCGCCTATCGGCGGCATCGGGAGGCCGACGCCCTGCGGAGGACGCACGAGATCGACGAGCGGGTCGCCGTGCTGGAGGGGCTGCTCGCGGCGGGGTGCCGGGCTCCGGCGTTCCAGGTGGACTCGCTGCGGCGGGCCGAGGAGGTCGAGCCGTTCGCGCCCGGCCCGCTGGGGCAGCCGGTGCCGCTGCCGGACCAGCGGGCGTACCACGGGCGGGGCGGCGGCCGGGCGCGGTTCGAGCAGGACTGGTACGCCGCTCAGGCGGCCGAGGCGCGCCGCCAGGAGTCGCTGGCCGCGTACCGGCGGGAGTACGACGCCTGGGCGGCCGCCCGGATCGCCGAGATACGGGAGCACAACCGGGGGGTCGCCGGGACGGCCGACGCCCTGTCGGCCGGGGAGCCCGAGACCGTCGTCGAGTACTTCTCCGCCGTCCTCTTCGCGTCCGGCGCCTGGCCCGAAGGGTTTCCCCGCGAGGTGTCGGCCGCCTACGACCGGGCCGGCCGCGGATTCGTCCTGGACTGGGACCTGCCCGGCTTCGAGGTGGTGCCCGAGGCGAAGGGCGTGAAGTACCTGCCGAGCACCGACCAGGAGAAGGAGGTGCCGCGGCCCGTGACGCAGCGGCGGGCGCTGTACCGCACCGTGCTCGCCCAGAGCGTGCTGCTCGCGGTGCGCGAGCTGTTCGCCGCCGACCGCTTCGGGGCCCTGGAGTCCGTGGCGCTCAACGGGTACGTGAGCGGGGTCGACCCGTCGACCGGGCTCGGGTCCCGGGTCTGCGTGGCGTCCGTGATGGTGGCGCGGCGGGACTTCGACCGGCTCAATCTGGGGCTGGTCGCCGCCGTGGAGTGCCTGACGGGGGCGCTGGGCGGGCGGCTGTCGGGCAAGCCGGAGGAGCGGGTCGCCGTGGTGCCCCTGCGGGCCCCCGATCAGGTCGGGTCCGACGTCGTGGTCCAGGGGGACGGGGAGGAGCCCGATCTGCTCTCCATGGATCCGATCGCCTTCGAGGGGCTGGTCGCGGAGCTGTTCCGGGCGCGCGGGCTCCAGGCGGTGACGACGCGGCGGTCGAACGACGGGGGCGTGGACGTCGAGGCGCTGGATCCCGACCCGATCAGCGGCGGGTCGATCGTGGTGCAGGTGAAGCGGTACCGGAACACGGTGCCGCCGAGCGCGGTGCGCGATCTCTTCGGGACGGTGCAGGGAGCGGGGGCCAACAAGGGGGTGCTCGTCACGACGTCGAAGTTCGGGCCCGGTTCGTACGCCTTCGCCGACGGCAAGCCGCTGACGCTGATATCCGGTACGGAGCTGGTCGAGCTGCTGCGCCGGCACGGGCTGCGGGGGCGGCTGGGGGCGGGGGGTCCGGCACCCGGGCCGGTGCGGGCGGAGCCGTCCGTCGAGGCGGACGAGGACTTCAACGTGCTCGGCATGGTGTGGTCGGGGGCGGTCGCGCTCGACGTGTGCGCTCTGGTGTGCGCGGGGAACCGGGTCCTGGCCGACGAGTGGTTCGTCTTCTACAACAACGGCGCGACGCCCGACGGTTCGGTGGCGATGGTGGCCGCGCCGGCGGGTGACCGGGCGGCGGTCCGGGTGGGGTTCGACGCGCTGCCCGCGGCGGCGGACCGGCTCGTGCTGGTGGCGGCGATCGATCCCGAGGTGAATCCGGACGGCGATCTGGCGGGCTTCGCGGACGCGGGGATCGTGCTGCGGGACGACGCGGGAGCGGAACTGGACCGGCTGGTGGTGTCGGACGGGCGGCCGGGGGAGACGGCGCTGGTCCTCGGTTCGTTCCGGCGCAGGGCCGGCGGGGACTGGGACTTCGTGGTCGGCGGCAAGGGATACCGGGGCGGTCTCGCCGAGCTGGTGGGGGATTTCGGGATCGACGTGGCGTGAGGGCGCGGTGCGGCGGGGCCTCCCGCCGGACCGGCCCCCCTGTGGGAGGGGCCGGGGCCTTCGGGGTACGGTGCGGCGCGCGCACCCAGGGGGGGTGCGGTTTCGCGACGAAGGACTGATCGCTTGCGCAGAACCATTGCTCTCGGGGGGACGGCCGCGCTGCTGGTGGCCGGGCTGGTGTCGGGGGCCTCCACGGCGGCCGCCGACGACTGGCCGCCCTCGTTCGACATCGAGGACCGGGTGATCCAGCCCGGCATGTGGCCCGCGGAGGTGGGGCCGAGCGGCGTCTCGTACGGCGAGACGCTCGACGGCACCCTGGTGTACGCCTTCAGCAAGGCGCCGCTGACCGACGCGGCGTGGACCAAGGGCGGTCTGCCCGCCGGTCTCTCGCTCCAGGCCGGCGACTGCCAGGCGCGGGCGGGGGTGACCGGGGTGTACACGTGCCCGGTCACGCAGGACGACGCGCACCCCGGCCTCGAGGTCGCGGCCGCGGAGGACACCGCCAACGGCACGACGCTCCACTACGGGTTCGTCTACGTCCCGCGCGGCGGCGACATCGCGAAGGCCGTCAAGGACGCGCAGATCGTCGATCTGCTGGTGGAGGACGGCACGCAGGCCGCCCGTACGGTCATCGTGAAGACGGTGCAGCACGTCGCCCAGAACACGGTCGAGCTCTCCACCCCGCCGGTCGCGGCGGGGACCACGGTCACCCACACCGCGAAGGTGCACGCGGTGGACAAGGGCAGGCTGGAGATCGCCTTCGAGCCGGGCGAGTCCATGCGGAACTGGGAGGAGGGCGAGCTCCAGGTCGGGATCACCGGTGTCCGGCAGAGCTCCGCGACCACCGAGTGCGACGTCACCAGCGGCTACCTCTCGCCCGGCGGCGTCGAGTGCGAGATCGACCCGGGCACCGAGGGGCCGGTCGACGTCTCCGTCTCGTACACGGTCAAGGCGTCCCCGTACGCGGCCGCGTGGAAGCTCGGCACCGTCGCCGAGTACCGCGTGTTCGACGACGGCGACAACCCGCGGACCCGGAGCGAGTTCTCGGTCCAGAGCTCCCGTCCGGTGCCGACGCACTACGCGATGGTGTCCCGGGACAAGAGCGGGACGCTGCACTGGCACCACGGCACCGGCAAGGCTTCCGCGCCCTTCCGGGAGTGGACGGAGACCGTCGGGCGCGGCTGGGGGATCTACAACGCGGTCACCAAGCTCGCCCCGATCACCGGCGAGGCCACGGGCGGGGGCGTCGTCGCCCGCGACGCCTCCGGTGTCCTGTGGAGCTACCGGACCACCGGCGTCGCGTACGAGCCGCTCTCCACGCGGGTGCGGGTCGGCGGCGGCTGGGGGATCTACAACCAGCTCACCGGCGTCGCCGACGCGAGCGGTGACGGCCGTCCGGACATGATCGCGCGGGACGCGTCCGGCGTGCTGTGGCTGTACAAGGGCACCACGAGCACGACCGCGCCCTTCGCGACCCGGCTGCGGGTCGGCGGTGGCTGGGGGATCTACAACCAGCTCACCGGGGCCGGCGACCTCACCGGTGACGGGCGGGCGGAGCTGATCGCCCGTGACACGGCCGGCGTGCTGTGGCTGTACCCCGGGACCGGCAGGGCCGACGTGCCCTACGGGGCGCGCGTCCGGGTCGGTACGGGCTGGCAGGGCTACCCGCTGGTGTCGTCGCCCGGCGACCTGACCGACGACGGCCGGGCCGACCTGATCGCGCGGGACGGTGCCGGGAACACCTACCTGTACCAGGGCACGGGCAAGGCCGCGGCGCCGTACTCGGGCCGGGTGAGGATCTCGCTCGGCACGGACACCCCGTCGCCGAACGCGTTGTTCTGATCCGCGGATGAGACCGAAGGCCCCGGGCCCCGTGAGGGGTCCGGGGCCTTCGCCGTGCCGCCGGAGGCGGGCCTCGCCCGTGCCGCCGGAGGCGGGTCAGCGGCCGGCGATCCTGTTCGCCCAGACCGCCACGCGGTCCGTGGCCGCCGTGAGGCCGGCGGCCTCACGGCGGTCGGCGCCGCGGAAGGCGGCGTACATGGTCTGGACGCCGAGCCAGCGGAAGGGTTCCGGCTCCCACTTGCGGACCTTGTGGTCGACCCAGGGGAGGGTGGTGAGGTCGGTGGCGCCGCCCTGGCCGGAGTCCTGCTGGATGAGGTCGCGGAGGGTGCGGGCGGCGAGGTTGGTGGTGGCGACGCCGGAGCCGACGTAGCCGCCGGCCCAGCCGATGCCGGTGGAGCGGTCGAGGGTGGCGGTGGCGCACCAGTCGCGGGGGACGCCGAGGACGCCCGACCAGGCGTGGTCGACGGCGACGCCCGCCAGCTGCGGGAAGAAGCGGATGAGGATCTCGCGGAGCGCCTCGACGGTCCGCGGCTGGGTGCGGCCGTCGTTGTCGGTCTTCGAGCCGTAGCGGTACGGGACGCCGCGGCCGCCGAGGGCGATGCGGCCGTCGGCGGTGCGCTGGGCGTACATGTAGGCGTGGGCCATGTCGCCGAGGGTCTCCAGGCCGTTCCAGCCGATCGACTCCCACTGGGCGTCGGTCAGCGGCTCGGTGGCGATCATGGACGAGTTCATGGGGAGCCAGGTGCGGCGCTGGCCGGCGAGGGAGGCGGTGAAGCCCTCGGTGCAGCGGAGCACGTACGGGGCGCGGACCGTGCCGTACGGGGTGCGGGCGTGCTTGGGCTCGATCGCGGTGACCGGGGTGGACTCGTGGATCGTCACGCCGAGCGCCTCGACGGCGGCGCGCAGGCCGTTGACGAGCTTCACCGGGTGGAGTCGGGCGCCGTGCGGGGTCCAGGAGGAGCCGACGGCGCCGGCGACGCGGATCCGGGCGGCGGTCTCGCGGGCGCCGTAGATCTCGCGGTCGGTCTCGCCGAAGGCGTGCTCGACGGCGTGGAACTCCTTGAGGCGGGCCAGCTGGGCGGGGGAGAGCGCGACCTCCAGGACGCCGCCGCGGTGCTGGTCGGCGTCGATCTTCTCGGCGTCGAGGACGTCGAGGACCTCGGTGACCGTGGCGTTCATCGCCTGCTGGAGGCGGACGGCGCCGTCGTGGCCGTGCAGCGCGGCGTAGCGGTCGCGGCCGGCGATGCCGTTGTAGAGCCAGCCGCCGTTGCGGCCGGAGGCGCCGTATCCGCAGAAGCGGGCCTCCAGGACGACGATGTCGAGGAAGGGCACGGCCTTCTTCAGGTAGTAGGCGGTCCACAGGCCGGTGTAGCCGCCGCCGACGATGCAGACGTCGGCGGTCCGGTCGCCGGGCAGCGGTTCGCGGGGTTCCGGCAGGCCCTCCTGCGCGAACCAGAACGAGATGCCGCCGTTGACCGTGCCGCCCATGCTGCCCGTACTGCTGTTCATGCCTGTCCCTCTTCCCGGTGCGTGGCGGGAGGGTACCGGGGGCGTTGGTCCCCTGGATACGGGTCCTTCGGCGCTCGGCGGCGGCGGGGCGCGCGCCTAGGTTCGGGAGTGCGGATTTCGTCGCTCCGGAAGGATCCCCCCATGTCTGTGCGCAGGACCCGGCGTGCCCTCGCCGCCGCCGTCGCCGCGGGTCTCATCGGCCTTGCCGCCGTGGGGTGTTCGTCGTCGGGCGGTACGCCGCCGGACGCGGCCGGGAAGGCGGCGGCGGCTCCGTCGGAGCACGCGGAGACGCTGAGCGTGCTGCCGTCGAGGGCGGAGCCCACGAAGATCGTCGTCGGTGACGCGGACGCCCCGCACACGGTGACGGTCTACGCGGACCCGCGCTGTCCCTCCTGCGCGAGGTTCGAGGCGAGCGGCGGCACGGTGCTGGCGGAGCGGGCGGCGAAGGGCGAGGTGAGGGTCGAGTACGTGGTCGCCTCGTTCCTGGACGCGCGCACCGGTGGTACGGCGTCGGCGCGGGCGGCGAACGCGCTGCGGGCGGCGGCGGACGCGGGCCCGGGGAAGTTCGCGGAGTTCCAGGCGGCGCTCTTCGCCTCCCAGCCGGCCGGCGAGCCGGAGGACGCCTTCACCGCCGACCACCTGCTGAGGATCGCCGGCCAGGTGGAGGGGTTGCGGAGCGACGCCTTCGACGCGGCGGTGCGCGACGGGAGCCACCGGGCGTGGGTGGCGGCCGCGGAGAAGGCGTTCCAGGACTCCGGGGTCGGCGGCACGCCCTCCGTGGTGGTGGACGGGAAGGCGCTGGACGGCGGGACGGGCCTGTACGACGCCGGGGCGTTCGGGCGGATATTGGACGGCGCTCTGGGATGACCGGGCCGTAGGGTCGGGGGGTGATCGACGTACCCGAGGAACTCGCGGTCTCCCAGGCGAAGTACAACGGCGAGGCGGGGCGGGCGTTCATCGCCGCGCTGCCCGGGCTGGCCGAGGACTTCCTCGGCCGGTGGGGGCTGCGGCTCGACGGCCCCTCGCTGCACGGGGTGGCCTCCCTGGTGCTGCCCGTCCGGCGGGCGGACGGCACGCCCGCGGCGCTCAAGCTCCAGCTGCTCGACGAGGAGAGCGAGGGCGAGCCGGTCGCGCTGCGCGCGTGGGGCGGGGACGGGGTCGTCCACCTGCTGGAGCACGACCCGGAGACGGGCGCGATGCTCCTCGAACGGGCCGACCACCGGCGGCACCTGTCCCGGCTCGGGGACGAACGGGAGGCCGTACGGATCCTGGCCGGGCTGCTCGCGCGGCTCTCGGACCGGCCGGCGCCGCCGGGGATGCGGCGGCTCGGCGACATCGCCGCCGGGATGGTCGCGCGGACGCCGGCCGCGGCGGCCCGGCTGGGCGCGCGGGACGCGGCGCTGCTCCGGGACTGCGCCGCCGCCGTACGGGAGGTGGCGGGCGAGCCGGGGGACCGGCTGCTCCACTGGGACCTGCACTACGACAACGTGCTCGGGGCGGAGCGGGAGCCGTGGCTGGTCATCGATCCGAAGCCGCTCGCCGGGGACCCGGGCTTCGAGCTGCTGCCGGCCCTGACCGACCTGTGGAACCCGGATCCGGACGCGCTCCGGTGGCGCTTCGACCTGCTCACCGAGCGGCTCGCCCTCGACCGGGAGCGGGCGCTGGCGTGGACGCTGGGGCGGGTGCTGCAGAACGGGCTGTGGGACGTCGAGGACGGCGAGCCGGAGCTCGACGCCGACCAGGTGGTCATCGCCCGGGCGCTGCTGGCACGCTGACCCCATGATCCGTACCGCCACCCCGGCCGACGTGCCCGTCATCCACGCCCTGATCCGTGATCTCGCGGAGTACGAGAAGGCCCTCGACGAGGTCCGGGCGACCCCGGAGCAGCTCCATGAGGCGCTCTTCGGCGAGCGGCCCGCCGCCTACGCCCACATCGCCGAGGACGGGGAGGGCGAGCCGGTCGGCTTCGCGCTGTGGTTCCTCAGCTTCTCGACCTGGCGCGGGGTGCACGGCATCTACCTGGAGGACCTGTACGTGCGTCCGGAGGCGCGGGGCGGCGGCCACGGCAAGGCGCTGCTGGCCGAGCTGGCCCGGATCTGCGGGGAACGCGGCTACGAGCGCCTGGAGTGGTCGGTCCTGAACTGGAACACGCCGTCGATCGACTTCTACGAGGCGCTGGGCGCCCGTCCGCAGGACGAGTGGTCGGTCTACCGTCTGACGGACGGGGCCCTGGCGGCGCTGGGCGGGCGGGGGACGGTGTAGGAAGTCCCTATGTGCAACGATCACGGCAACCACGGCGACGACATGGGCGTCGAGGCCCGCTTCCAGCGGATCACCGCCTTCATCGAGGACCGCCTGACCCCGCTCTTCGACCCTTCGAACGGCAGCGACCACGGTTTCGGGATGGACGACACCTCCCGGGCCCTGCGGGCGCTGCGCTACACGGTGCAGGCGGCCTCGCAGGTCACGGGGCTGGTGGAGAAGCGGGAGACGGCGCCGGAGCTGCGCCAGGTGGTGGACCAGGCGCTGGAGCACAACTGGGACGCGCTGCGCTCCATCGCCCGGATGTGGGAGGACCACGAGGACTTCCGCAAGGAGTTCAAGGCGCACTCCTGGGACGTGCTCGGGGTCTGACCCCGAGCCGGTCCCGCCGGTCCCGCCGGTCCTGTCGGTCCTCTCGGTCCTGTCGTCCCCGCTCAGGGCACCAGGACCACCTTGCCCATCGTGCCCCGGGTCTCCAGGGCGCGGTGGGCCTTCGCCGCTTCGGCGAGGGGGAAGCGGTGGACGGCGGGGCGGAGGGTGCCGGCGGAGGCGGCGGCGAGGGCGGCGAGTTCGAGGGCGCGGACGTCGCCGCCGGCCTTCTGGATCATGACCGGGCCCAGGACGGAGCCGGAGGTGATGCCGCGGGCGGTCAGCTCCTCCTCGGTGAAGGTGAGGGCCTGGCCGTCGTGGAGTCCGGTGCCGGACCAGCCGAAGACGAGGTGCTGTCCGCCGGGGCCGAGGAGGTCGACGGCGGCGCGTCCGGTCCCGCCGCCGACGGAGTCGAAGACGACGGTGGCGGTGCGGTCGCCGAGGTGGGCGCGGACCTGGTCCGGCCAGTCGGGGCGGGTGTAGTCGACGGCGAGGTCGGCGCCGTTCTCGCGGACGCGGGCGACCTTGGCGGGGCCGCCGGCGAGGCCGATGACGGTGGCGCCGGCGTTCTTCGCGTACTGGACGAGGAGGGTGCCGATTCCGCCGGCGGCGGCGGGCACGATCGCCACCGAGTCCGGGCCGAGTTCGGTGAAGAGGAGGATGCCGAGGGTGGTGCGTCCGGTGCCGATCATGGCGACGGCCTCGGCGTCGCCGAGGTGGTCGGGGAGGGTGTGCAGCCGGGCGGCGTCGGTGACGGCGAGCGCCGCGTAGCCGCCGGGGTTCATGCCGAGGTGGGCGACGACCCGCTTGCCGAGCCAGGAGGGGTCGGTGCCCTCGCCGAGGGCGTCGACGGTGCCGGCGACCTCGCGGCCGGGGACGGTGGGGAGCGCGGCGGGGGCGGGGAAGGGGCCCGGCAGGCCCTCGCGCAGCGCGGTGTCGAGGAGGTGGACGCCGGCGGCGGTCACCGCGATCCGGACCTGGCCGGGGCCGGGCACCGGGTCGGGCACCTCCTCGTAGGTGAGGTTCTCGGCGGGTCCGAAGGCGTGGAGGCGGACGGCGTGCATGACGGTTCCCCTGTCGTCGCGTGGGCGGTCGTGCGGGCGATGGCCCCAGCCTCGTACCTCGACCTTGCTTGAGGTCAAGGGCGGGTTGTCGGTGGCGTGCGTCACGATGGGCGCATGAAGCGAAAGACGACGGCGCCCCGCGCACCCCGGCGGCCGGAGCTGCGGCTGCCGCCCCTGGAGCCGTACGAGGGCGGTCTGGAGCCGGACGGGGACTACGACGGCCTGGAGCTGGCCGGGCTCGACCTCGCGGGGGCCTCGGGGGAGGGCGCGCGGTTCCTGGACTGCGCGGTCCGGGAGTGCGCGCTCGACGGGGCGCGGCTGACGGGGGCGCGGTTCCTGGACTCGCGGCTCGACGCGGTCCGGGGCGTGGGCACCGACCTGGCGCAGGCGCAGCTGCGGGACGCGGAGGTCGTGGAGGCGCGGTTCGGGGGGACGCAGCTGCACGGCTCGGCGTGGGAGCGGGTGCTCGTCCGGGGCGGCAAGTGGGACTACCCGAACCTGCGGGCGGCGACCCTGCGGGACGTCGTCTTCGAGGGGTGCGTCCTGGTGGAGCCGGACTTCGGCGGGGCGGTGCTGGAGCGGGTCGCGTTCGTGGACTGCGAGCTGGCCGGCGTCGACGTCTCCGGGGCGAAGCTGGTCGACGTGGACCTGCGCGGGGTGCGCCGCCTGGAGATCGCCCGCGGGGTGGAGTCCCTGGCGGGCGCGGTGATCTCCTCGGCGCAGCTGCTCGACCTGGCGCCGGTCCTCGCGGCGCGGCTGGGGCTCCGGGTGGAGGACTGAGCCCCGCCCCGCGGGTCACCTGAGGCGGGGGAAGCGGGCCTGGAGGTCCCAGACGGCCGGGTTGTCGGCCAGGCCCTCGTGCATGTCGGTGAGGTCGGCGATCAGGTCGTGGAGGAAGTCGCGGGCCTCGCGGCGCAGCGCGGCGTGGGAGAAGGTGAGCGGGGGCTCCTCGCCGGGCATCCAGTCGGCCTCGACGTCCACCCAGCCGAAGCGGCGCTCGAAGAGCATCCGGTCCGAGGACTCGGTGAAGTCCAGCTCGGCGTACTGGGGACGGGAGGCGCGACTGCCCTGCGGGTCCCTGTCGATCTGCTCGACGATGTCGCAGAGCGCCCACGCGAAGTCGAGGACGGGCACCCATCCCCAGGCTGTGGACACCTCCCGGTCCTCCTTGGTGTCCGCGAGGTAGACGTCCCCGCAGAAGAGGTCGTGCCGCAGCGCGTGCACGTCCGCCCGCCGGTAGTCGGTCTGCGGGGGGTCGGGGAAGCGCCGGGAGAGGGAGTAGCCGATGTCGAGCACGCCCCGATGGTGTCATGCCCCCGGGGCGGTGTCATGGCGCCCGGGAGTCAGCCGCGGTGCACCGCCCGGGCGACCCGCGGGCCCAGCCAGCGCTTCAGGCGGCGCAGGGCCTCCAGGCGGCCGGCGGCCCGGTCGATCCGATAGTAGAGCTGCGGCGGCACGTACGGCAGCAGGGGGGAGTGGCGCTGGCCGAGGAGCGCGAACATCCGGTCGGGCTCCAGGCCCATGTAGCGGGGCAGGTTCTCGTACCACTGGGCGCTGAGGCGGGCCGCGCTCTGCGCGGAGACGAGCTCGGCGCGGCGCCGCTTCCCGTAGGCGGTGAGCGCCGCGTCGAGGGCGGCGGGGTCGGCGGGGCCGCCGCGCAGGGCGGCGGCGAGGGCGAGGGCGTCCTCCAGGGCGAGGGTGGTGCCGGCGCCGATCGAGTAGTGGGTGGTGTGGGCGGCGTCGCCGAGGAGGACGGTCCGGCCCCGGTGCCAGTTCTTCGTGGTCAGCGTCCGGAAGCGCAGCCACTGGGCGGGGTCGGCGCCGCGGTCGCGGCCGATCAGCTCGTGGCCGTCGAGCAGGTCGTGGAAGAGCTTCTCCAGGAGGGCCAGGCAGTCGCCCTCGGGCAGGGTGTCCAGGCCGAGGCCGGTCCAGGTGCCGGGGGCGCACTCGACGACGCAGGTGGAGCGCTCGCCGCTGAAGCCGTAGGCGTAGCACCAGATCCAGCCGTGCTCCGTCTCCTTGAAGGCGAAGCTGAAGGAGTCGAAGACCTTGGTGGTGCCCAGCCAGATGTAGGGGTTGCGGCCGGTCGCGAAGGCGGTGCCGTAGTGCGCGGAGTGGGCCTCGCGCAGCGCGCTGTGGACGCCGTCGGCGGCGACGACCAGATCGGCGTCCGCCAGCTCCGGGGCGTCGGGGCCGGCGATCGGGTGCTCGTACGCGAGGGCGACGCCGAGCTCGGCGGCCCGGTCGGCGAGGAGGCCGAGCATCCGGCGGCGGCCGATGCCGAAACCGGCGTCGCCGCGGTGCACGGTCCGCTCGTCGCGGACGATCGCGAGGCCGTCCGTCCAGGTCACCGACGCCTCGGCGACGGCGGCGGCCGACTCCGGGTCGCCGGCCCGCAGCTTGTCGAGCAGCCCGGCCCAGTAGGTGACGCCCCAGCCGTAGGTGGAGCCGGCCGCGTTCCGCTCGTACACGGCGATCTCGTGGGACGGGTCCTGCCGCTTGAGCAGGATCGAGAGGTACAGGCCGGCGGGCCCGCCACCGACGACGGCGATCTTCACGTGTGCGCTCCCACGGAGACATGACGCTGTGCACTGGAACGACAGCGCACGGTAGCAGCCTCAGGGGAGCAGACGCCGCTCCTTCGCGACCGCCACGGCGCCGGCCCGCGTGTCGACCCCGAGCTTGGCGTAGATCCGGCCCAGGTGGGTCTTGACGGTGGCCTCGCTGATGAAGAGCGCCCGGGCGATCTCCTTGTTGCCGAGACCGCGCGCCAGCTGGCCGAGGATGTCCCGCTCCCGGTCGGTGAGGGACGGGCCCGCGGCGCCGCGCATCCGGTCCATGACCCGGCTCGCGACCGGCGGCGACAGGGCCGTGCGCCCCTGGGCGGCGGAGTGGATCGCGGCGAACAGCTCCTCGGGCCGCTCGGCCTTCAGCAGGTAGCCGGTCGCGCCCGCCTCGATGGCCCGGGTGATGTCGGCGTCGGTGTCGTACGTGGTGAGGACCAGGACGTGGACACCGGTCGGCGCGATCCGGCGGGTCGCCTCCACGCCGTCGATGCCGGGGCCGAGCTGGAGGTCCATCAGGACCACGTCCGGCGTCAGCTTCGCGGCCATCGCGACGGCCTCCTCACCGCTGCCGGCCTCCCCGACGACCTCGATGTCGGGGGTGCTGCCCAGCAGGGCGAGCAGTCCGGCGCGGACGACGACATGGTCGTCGCAGAGCAGGATGCGTACGGTCACGGGCCGGCCTCCGTCGGGGGTGCGAGGGGATCGTGGGGATCGAGGGGATCGAGGGGATCGAGGGAATCGTGGGGGGTGAGGGGGATCGCGGCGGAGAGCACGGTGCCCTCGCCGGGGGTCGACTCCACCGTAAGCGTGCCGCCCAGCTGCCGGGCGCGCACGCGCATCGCGGGCAGACCGTGGCCCCGGACGCCCCCGTCGGCGCGGGGCGAGGCCGGGTCGAAGCCGCTGCCGTCGTCGGCGACGTCCAGGACCACCTGGTCGTCGAGGTAGGTGAGGGTGAGCGCGGCCGAGGTGGCGGCGGCGTGCTCGCGGATGTTGGCGAGCGCGCCCTGCGCGATCCGCAGCAGCGCCGACTGGGCCCGGTCCGGCAGCGGCACCGGCGTCCCGTCCACCCGGAAGGCGGCCGACTCGCGCTCCGCCAGCCCGCGCAGCGCCTGTTCCAGGCCGCCGCCCTCGGCGAGGTCGGCGGGGGCCAGGTCGTGCACGAAGCGGCGGGCCTCGGCGAGGTTCCGCTCCGCGATCGACTCGGCGGTCCGCACGTGCTTCCGCGCGGTGCCCGGGTCGCTGTCCCAGGTGCGGTCGGCGGCCTGGAGCAGCATCTGCTGGCTCGACAGGCCCTGGGCGAGGGTGTCGTGGATCTCCATGGAGAGCCGCTGCCGCTCGGCGAGGGTGCCCTCGCGCCGCTCGATCGCGGCGAGTTCGCGGCGGGTGCGGATCAGGTCGTCGATGAGGGCGCGCTGCCGGGCGGCCTGCCGTTCCGCGTGGACGAAGACGCCGGTGGCGAGGGCGGCGACGGCGGGCGGGGCCACGATCAGGTTGGGGTCCCAGCCGCCGTGCGACAGCTGCACCTGCGCGAAGACCACGAAGGCGGTGAGGAGGGCGACCAGGACGACCGCGGCCTTCGGCGGCAGGGTCCGCAGGCCGGTGTAGAAGAGCGGGACCGCGCACCAGGCGAAGCTGGGCGCGAGGACGACGAGCACCACCCAGACGGCGACGACCGTGCACAGCCAGGCGATCCGGCGCGGGGTGGCCCGGGTCCCGAGGACGGGCCCGAGCAGGTACAGGGCGGCGAGCGCGCCGCTGAGGGCGATGATCCAGGGGCTGCGGTCCTCCCACTCGTGCCGCAGCAGGAACCGGGCCAGCGAGGCGCCGAGCAGCAGGAAGAACGCCACGTGCATGACGCGCGCGAGCCACCCGGCGTCCGGGTCGTGCGCGCGGCCCGCGCGGCCGAGCGGGCCGGGGCCGTACGGCGAGTGCCCGTGCGCCGCGTCCCCGTGCGGGGCGTTCGGGGGGTGCGGGGTGTGCCGCGCGTGCCGGCCGGTCCGTTCCACCGTCTCGCCTCCTTCGCGGGCTGTCCGCCCGGTGCCGTGCCCTGGTACCCGGCGCTGACCTGGGTGTACGTATCCATGCTGACCCGCGCGGACCACCCCGGCATCAGCCGATCGGCTGACCCCGCCATCCACCGGTGCGCGCCGGGAGGGCAGCCGGACCGTGGACCGCCGGGGGCCGGAACCGGACCCAGGATGGAGTGCAGAGCGAAGGAGACGCCCTCCTCCGCCGGACCGATCAGGTCCGCCACGACCTCCTCGGGAGACCGCCATGAAGAAGAAGCTCGTTCTCGGTGCCACCGCCGCCGCCGTCCTGACCGCCGGCACCTTCGGCGCCGTCTCGGCGAACGCCACCGCCCCGGCCGCCGCTCCCGCCGCCGTCGCCAAGGCCGACGCGGGCGGCGACGGCCTGCGCCAGACCACGCACCTCACCATCGACGCCGCCACCGACGCCGCCGAGGCCGTCCTGGAGGCCGCCGAGAAGGAGAACCAGCGCGTCTCCGTGGCCGTGGTCGACCGCAACGGCAACACCATCGTCACCCTGCGCGGCGACGGCGCCGGCCCGCAGTCCTACGAGTCGGCGATCCGCAAGGCGTACACCGCCGTCTCCTGGAACGCCCCGACCTCCGAGCTCGCCAAGCGCCTGGAGCAGGCCCCGAACCTGAAGGACATCCCGGGCACCCTCTTCCTCGGCGGCGGCGCCCCGGTCGCCGCGAACGGCGGCCCGATCGCCGGCATCGGCGTGGCCGGCGCCCCCTCCGGCGACCTGGACGAGAAGTTCGCCCGCGCCGGCGTCGCCGAGCTGGCGGAGTAACACCCGCCTGGCGAGGACACCCCCGCCAGGACGGCCGGCCGCCGCGCGGAGTGGTCCCGCGCGGCGCACGCCGCACCCCATGGACCGGTGAGGGCGCCCGACTCCCCCCGACGGGCGCCCTCACCGTCACCTTCTGTCCGACTTGTCTAGGATCCGGGTATGACCCGGATCAGCCGGACCGGACGGTCCCCCCGGGCCGCCGCCGTGACGGCGGCGGCTCTCGCCGTGCTCGGACTCCTCGCCGGCGGCTGCACTCCGGCGACCAGCGGGGTGCGGGGCACGCCTGGCGCGTCCGGAGTGCACGACCCGTACTTCCCCCGGCTCGGCAACGGCGGCTACGACGTCTCCCGCTACGCCCTCGACCTCGCCTTCGACCCGGCCGCGGGCCGCCTCGACGGCACCGCGCGGATCACCGCCCGCGCCACCCAGGACCTCTCCGCGTTCAACCTCGACCTCGCCGGCCTCACCGTGACGGAGGCGACCGTCGACGGCGCGCCCGCCGCCGCCAACCGGGCCGGCGACGAGCTGACCCTCCGCCCCCGCGACGAACTGCGGCGGGGCGCCGAGTTCACCGTCACCGTCGCGTACTCCGGGGTGCCCGAGCCGCTCACCGACCCCGACGGCTCGACCGAGGGCTGGCTGAACACCACCGACGGGGCCGTCGCGGTCGGCGAACCGGCCGGCTCCATGACCTGGTTCCCCGGCAACCACCACCCGTCGGACAAGGCCGTGTACGAGATCGCGCTGACCGCCCCCAGCCGTCTGGCGGCGCTCTCCAACGGCGTCCGGGTCTCCGCCGAGCCCGTCTCCGGCGGCCGCACCCGCACGGTCTGGCGCCAGTCCGAGCCGATGGCGAGCTACCTCGCCACCGCGATGATCGGCCGGTACGAGACCACCACCGGCACCGCCCTCGGCGACGTCCCCGTCGTCACCGCCGTCGAGCCCTCGCTGGTCTCCGCCACCGCCGCGCTCCGCGCCGAACTCCCCACGCTCCTCGCCCGCCAGCAGGACCGCTTCGGCCCGTACCCCTTCGGCGCGGCCGGGGCCGTGGTCACCGCCGACGGCCTCCTCGGCTACGCCCTGGAGACCCAGACGAGGCCCGTCTTCCCCGCCGCCTCCTTCGACCGCGCGACCCTCGTGCACGAACTGGCCCACCAGTGGTTCGGGAACTCCGTCACCCCCGAGGACTGGCAGGACCTCTGGCTCAACGAGGGCTTCGCCACCTACGCCGAGTGGCTGTACGCGGAGGAGCACGGCGGCGTCCCGGCCCGCGAGAGCTTCGCGGCCGCCTTCGCCGAGGAGGCCAACTGGGCCTTCCCGCCCGCCGATCCGCCCACCGCCGAGAACCTCTTCGACGCGCCCGTCTACCAGCGCGGGGCGATGGTCCTGCACCAGGTGCGGCAGGCCGTCGGGGACGAGGTCTTCGACGGGCTGCTGCGCGGCTGGGCCGCCGAGCACCGGCACGCCAACGCCTCCACGGAGGACTTCACGGCCTACGCGGAGGCGGTGGCGGGACGGGACCTGGACGCGGTGTGGGACGTCTACCTGTACGGCGAGGACCGGCCCGACCGGCCCTGACGCCGGGTCAGCCGGCGGTGATCCGCAGCACCCCCGTCACGGTGCCCTGGAGGTAGGCGCCGTCCGGGGCGACCGTGCCGGCCATCTGGAGGGTGTCGTACAGCGAGCCGATGCCGACCTGCTTCGCGCGCAGCACTTTGCCGGTCTCGGGGTCGATCTGCGCGTAGCGGTACGGGTCGAGCAGGCTCGTGCCCTTCGTGCCGGGGATCACCGGGTCGCGCAGCACGGTGTGCAGGGTGTGGGTGGCGGTGGACAGCTTCGGGACGGCCGCCGAGCGCAGCGCGTTGTCCCAGACGACCGCGCAGCCGGTGCCGTCGGGACGGACGTCGACCCGGGTCAGGCCGCCCGCGAAGTCGGCCGAGGCCGGCACGGAGGAGCCGGCGCCCTCCGGCAGCGCCGGGTACGGGTAGCCGTAGGTGCCGGCGACGTAGACGCTGGTGCCGGCGCCGACCGGGGAGTTCTCGCTGCCGGGGCCGCCGGCCGCCCGGAGCACGGGCGAGGAGCACACCTCGGAGCCGTCGGCCGTGCGGTACACCTTCAGCCGGACGGTCGTGTCGGCGTTGTCGACGATCGCGATCCACTCGGTGCCGGTGCCCGGGCCGAGGAAGGTCGGGGTGGAGCCGCTGCCCCAGCTCAGCAGCCCCGGCTTGCGGGCCTGGCCCCGGTCGTACGCCTGCCGCCACGCGATCCGCGGGGTGCCGGAGGCGTCCGCCGTCAGCAGGTACGTGGCGTGGGTGCTGGTGACGGCGGTGCCTTCGGGGGCGGTGGAGATGCTGTTGGCGACCCGCTCGCCGGCGGGCAGCCGGACCGTCGTGACCTGGCCGGTGCGGTCGTCGGCGAGGCCGACCACGCCGCCGCCGGTCGCGAACCAGACCCGGCCCCGCCAGTCCGGCGAGAGGCCCGTCACCGCGTCGCCGTCGGGGACGGCGTCGCCGAGCGGGAGGCGCTGGTCGACCGAGAGGCGCCAGGCGCCGGAGGCGTCCCGGTGGTGCCCGACGCGGAGCAGGCTGCGGCTGCCGTCGACGACGACCAGCCGGTCCCGGTCGTCGAGGTAGGCGTAGACGCCGCCGAGCAGCGAGCCCTTGGTGAGCTGGAGCGAGGCGAGCGAGTCGCCGGTCGAGGGGTCCAGCAGGTGCACGGTGGGCACCTGGCCGAAGATCGGGGTGCACAGGACCACCGGGTGGCGGTCCGAGCCGACCAGGACGGTCGGGCAGGCCGAGGCGAGCGCCGTCCGCTTCGACGCGAGCGCGCCGGCGCCGGGCCCGGCCAGCGGCGTGGTGTCGGAGGAGCCGGTGTCGCCGTGCATGGTCGCGGTGCCGTCGGGGCCCGCGTACGGGTTGTGCGGCGGGGCCGGTACGGCGGCGGGCGCCGCGCCGGCGGGGACGGCGGCCGTGAGCGCGAGCGCGGCGGCGGTCAGCGCGGCGGCCAGCGGCCCGCGCCGGGTACGGGGGCGCGCGGAGAGGACGGGCATGGCGGAGGACCTTCCGGGAGGGGCTCGCGGAGGCGAGCACGGCGGATCCGCGCACGGCGGCACGCCTCGCGGCCCGGTCCGGGACGGGGTGGTGCCCGGACGGGCGGAACCTTCGGGACGGTCGCGAGGGCGGGGCGGGGCGCGGGTGGGCCGGACGGCCGGTGGACGGCGGCGCCGGCGGGGGAGCGGACGGAGTCCGGGGCCGGAGGGCGCGCGGTGGGCCGGTGCGGGGGCCGCCGGGGCAGGGATCACCCGGTCGGGCCGCGGCCGGCCGGCGGAGCGCGGTGGTCCGGCTCAGCGACCGGGACAGAGGGCGCCGGACGTCCGCGCGAGGTCGACGTGACGTCGTCGCGTGAGCGGTGCGGGCCGGGGATCCATGCGGGCGATCGAAGCAGCCGCCCGCCGCCGGGGTCAAGATCCGGGCGGCCGCGTTCCACGGAGTGGGACGGCCGGGCGGCCCGTCTCAGCCGGAGGCGGGCGTGCCGTCGGGGGTGAGGGCCTTGCGCAGCACCCGGCAGGGGCGGCCGTGCGCGAGGTCGGGGCGGCGGGCGGTCTCCTCGTAGCCCAGGGAGGTCCAGAAGGCGAGGGCCTTCGGGTTGTTCTCCAGGACGGCGAGCCTGAGTCCGGTCCGGCCCCGGGCGCGGAAGCCGTCCTCGACGTGGCCGGCGAGGCGGCGGCCGAAGCCGGCGCGGTGGGCGTCGCCGTGGACCATCAGCAGGCCGAGCCACGGGTCCGGGTCGGCCGGGTCGGGATGGCGGGCGAGGGTCACGGCGACGGCGACGAGCCGGCCCTCGGAGCGGGCGAGGAGCACCTCGGCGCCCGGATGGGCCAGTTCGTCCGCGAGGGCGGCGGCGACCTGCTCGGGCCGGATGTCGCCCGGGTCCGGGAAGTCGCCGCTGAGCTGCTGGAACTCGCGGTTCGAGGCGTAGAGCGCGGTGAGTTCGGTGAGCAGCGGGCCGGGGAGGGCGGTGCCGTCCTCCTGGGCCCTGGGCGCGAGGGTCTCGACGATCACGGGGCAAGGGTAGGGCCCCGGCGGGCGGATGCCCGGCCGGGGCCCGGAGCCCTGGTGGTGGCGTCGGTCAGAGGTTGACGCCGAAGTCGCGGGCGATGCCCTCCAGGCCGGAGGCGTAGCCCTGGCCGACGGCGCGGAACTTCCACTCGGCACCGTTGCGGTACAGCTCGCCGAAGACCATGGCGGTCTCGACGGCGGCGTCCTCGGAGAGGTCGTAGCGGGCGATCTCGGCACCGCCGGCCTGGTTCACGATGCGGATGTAGGCGTTGCGCACCTGGCCGAAGTTCTGCGAGCGGGAGACCGCGTCGTAGATGGAGACCGGGAAGACGATCTTGTCGACGGTGGCCGGGAGGCCCGCGAGGTTGACGTTGATCTGCTCGTCGTCGCCGCCGCCCTCGCCGGTGCGGTTGTCACCCGTGTGGACGATGGTCTGGTCCGGGGTCGACTTGTTGTTGAAGAAGACGAAGTGGGCGTCCGAGGCCACCTTGCCGGCCGCGTCGACACCGATCGCCGAGGCGTCGAGGTCGAAGTCGGTGCCGGTCGTCGTGCGGACGTCCCAGCCGAGGCCCACGGTGACGGCGGTCAGACCCGGCGCCTCCTTGGTCAGGGAGACGTTGCCGCCCTTGCTGAGGCTGACTGCCATGGAAGTCCCTTTCATCGTGTTCACACGCTGTCTTCGTCCGGAGAAACGCTGAGAGGTCTTCCACGGTTCCCGGGACGGAAAACAGGGTGACGGTCCGTGCCCGTCCCGGGGAACATGGAGGGCATGTCAGGTCCGTATCAGATCCGCGGCTCCGTCTCGCTCCCCGAGGCCGAGCTCCAGTGGCGTTTCTCGCGCTCCTCGGGTCCCGGCGGCCAGCACGTGAACACCTCCGACTCGCGCGTCGAGCTGCTCTTCGACCTCGCCGCGACCGGGGCCCTGCCCGAGGTGTGGAAGTCCCGCGCCCTGGAACGGCTCGCCTCCCGGCTGGTGGACGGCGTGCTGACCGTACGGGCCTCGGAGCACCGTTCCCAGTGGCGCAACCGCGAGACGGCCTGCGTCCGGCTGGCCGCGCTGCTCGCCGAGGCGACGGCCCCGCCGCCCAAGCCCCGCAAGGCCACCCGCATCCCGCGCGGCATCAACGAGCGCCGGCTGCGGGTGAAGAAGCAGCGCGCCGAGACCAAGCGCGGCCGGCAGGGCCGCGACTGGGGCTGAGCCCCCCCGGGGAGACCGGACGCCGCACGGGCCCCTCGCACCGGGTCCGCCGGTCGGCCGCACCGGGTCCGCCGGTCGGCCGCACCGGGTCCGCCGGTCGGCCGCGCCGGCCCGGGCGGTCAGCCCAGGCGGTGGTACCTGCCGCGGAAGTACGTGAGCGGGCCGCCGTCCGGCGAGGGGAGGCCGACCGACAGGACACGGCCGATCACCAGGGTGTGGTCGCCCGCGACCACCCGGCTCTCCGTGCGGCACTCCAGGGTGGTGAGCGCACCGCCGAGCAGCGGCGCCCCGCTGACCTCGCCCCGCGTGTACGGCAGGTCGGCGAAGAGGAGGCGGTCCGAGACGCGGCCCTTCATCGCGAAGCGCCCGGCGACGTGCCGCTGGCTCTCGGAGAGCACCGACACCGCCCAGACCGGGACCTCCTCCAGGAGGTCGTCCATCCGGGAGCCGTTGCGCAGGCTGACCAGGACCAGCGGCGGGTCCAGCGAGACGGAGAGGAACGCGGTGGCCGTCATGCCGACGTCCTCGCCGCGCGGACCGTCGTCGGGGTCGTGCGCGGTCACCAGGACCACACCGGCCGCGAGGCGGGACATGGCCGCCCGGAACTCGTCGTCGCTCACCCCCTCAGCATGAGGGATGGCGAGGTCCGTGACGGGCGGCGAGGGCGGGGTCTTCTGGAGCACACCGGCACGCTAACCGCGGCTCCGTCCGCCCCGCATCGGGCCCGGGGACCAGTCCGGCGCCCGGCGCGGGACCTAGGACCACCGGACGGGGCCCGGGCCGCGGGACGGGCCGCCGGCGGGGGCGTCCGGCGGGGCCTCCGGGGCCGGGCCGCGGCCCGGGAGGGCGTACCCCCGCCGGGTACCGGAGGCGCGGGCGCCGCGCCGGTCATCTCCGACCCGCCGGATCCCGCCGCGCAATGCTGTGACTTGAGTCACAGAGCGCACTATTTGCTGACCCTGTGTACCGGGTGCGCAGCTCGCTGTGATTCAGTGGCGGGGACAGTACAGCACGAAGCCGATGAGAACCCTGGAGTTGCTGTCGAGGTCTCGGGGAGAGCGAGCGATGGAGACCGAGTCGGAGCCGTACGTCCGTCTCTCGACCCTGCGGCAACTGCATCAGGTCGTGGCGGACCTCAACACCGCCCGCAGCCTCGCGGACACCCTGCAGACCGTCGCCGACGGTGTCGTCGCCGGCCTCAACTACCAGCTGGCCTGCGTCAACCTCGTCCGTCCCGACGGTGACCTGGTCGTCGCCGCCTTCGCCGGAGACCCCGCCGCCGAGGCCCTCATCACCGGCCGCGTCGGGTCCCGCGACGCCTGGGACCGCCGGCTCTCCATGGGCGTCCCCTGGGGCGAGCTGCGGTTCATCCCGCACACCGAGGGCTGGGTCCTGATGGACGACGACGTCCCCCAGTGGCACACGGACGGCCCCGCGCCCCGCTTCGAGGACGAGTGGCACCCCCACGACCGCCTCTACGCCCCCATGTACTCGCCCGGCGTCCGCTCCGCCCACCCGGGAGGGCCTCCGGGGAGCGGCCGCGAACTCCTCGGCGTCATATCCGTCGACCGCCCGCGCAACGGCCGGCACCCGGGACCCTGGGGGCAGGAAGCCCTCCAGATGTACGCCTCCCAGTCCGCCATCGCGATCAGCAACGCCCGGCTCCGCTCCAACATGCAGCGCGCCCTCGTCCGGCTGGAGCGCGAGCAGCAGGCCCTCCGCGCCAGCGAGGAATCCTTCCGGCAGGCGTTCGAGTACGCCCCCTCCGGCATGGCCATCGCCGAGCTCGGCGGCGACCAGCACGGCCGGCTGCTCCGGACCAACGACGCCCTCTGCCGGCTCCTCGGCCGCCCCGCCTCCGTGATGCGCCGCTACTCCTTCGCCGACCTCGTCCACCCCGAGGACATCGGCACCCTGCTCCGCACCTCCGCCGAGGGCGGCCGCGCCGAGCTGCGGCTCGGCCGGCGCGACGGCACCTACGTCTGGGTGTCGCTGCGCAACTCCGTGGTCGCCGACACCGCCGACGGGCCCCGCTTCCTCCTCACCCACGTCGAGGACATCGAGGAGCGCAAGCGGCACGAGCTCCAGCTCGCCCACCGCGCCTCCCACGACGCCCTCACCGGTCTGCCCAACAGCGCCGAGCTGCGCTCCCGGCTCTCCGCCCGGCTCTGCGAACGCCCCGCGCACCCCGGCGCCTACCAGGGCCCCGGCCCCGACGCCGGTTTCGGGTACGGCTCCGAGCCGCTGCCCGTCGCCCACGACGGCGGGTACGAGTACGACCACGAGCACGAGCACGGCTTCGGCTTCGAACCGGCCGCCGGCGGGGCGTTCGACCACCACGTGCACACGGTCGCGCCGACCGGCGGCGACACCGACGACGGCACCAAGGGGCTCGCCGTCCTCTTCTGCGACCTCGACGGCTTCAAGTCGATCAACGACCGGTTCGGGCACCACACCGGCGACGCGGTCCTCATCGAGGTGGCCCGCCGGCTCACCACCGGCGTCAGGGACGGCGACACCGTCGCCCGTCTGGGCGGTGACGAGTTCGTCGTCCTCGCCGACGGGCTGGGCTCCGCCGACGCCGCCGACCTCGCCGTCCGGCTGCGGAACGCGATCATCCCGCCCATCCGCGTGGACGGCCGCGCGGTCCGCGTCGGGGCCAGTTTCGGCATCGGCTGGGCCGAATGCGGGATGACCGTCGAAGAGGTCCTCAACTCGGCCGACCAGCGGATGTACGTGGAGAAACGGTCCCGTGCCAAGGTGCACCGCCGGGCCGGATGATCCTTCCCGGCACGGGGGGTTCATTCGTTCGGGGTAGGCTCGCCGGGTCGGCGACGGCTGGCGAGCATGGAGAGGATGACCCGGATGGCTGCCGGTAACGACGGCGCGAACAAGCCCGAGGACGACGATCCGTTCGGCTACCTGTACGCGGACGGACAGGCAGCGGCCGGCGGCCGCGCCCCCCAGGGCGGCGGCTACGGCTACCCAGGCCCCGCGCAGGCCCAGCCGGGCGTGCCCCGCACTTCGTACAACCAGGTCAGGACGGTCGGCGAGCGCCAGTACGGGCAGCAGCCGGCCCAGCCGTACGTGCCGCCGCAGCAGCAGGCGCAGTACGGCCAGCCGCACCCGCAGTACGCGGCGCCCGAGACCTACCCCGGCAACGAGCGGACCCGTCAGGTCCAGCCGCCGCCCTCGCGCGGCCGCGGCCCCAACACCAAGGGCCTGCTGATCGGCGCGGTCGCGGTCGTCGCGGTCGTCGTCGCCGGCATCACGGCGGCGATCATCGGCAACCAGGGCGGGAAGAAAGGCCCGGAGGCCGGCGGCACCACGCAGTCCTCGGCCCCGGCCCCGGCCCCGAGCGAAGAGCCCTCCGGCTCCGCCGAGCCCTCCGAGGAGCCGACCAAGGCCCCTCTGCCGAAGCAGGACGCGGCGACGCTGACGCTCGGCGGCATGGCCACGGTCGGCAAGGACATCAAGGGCGCGAAGGGCCCGGGCGGCAACTACGTGGCCCTCAACGGCGTCGGCGGCTCCGCGAGCTGGACCGTGGACATCCCCGAGGCGGGCGACTACACGCTCAAGATCATCTATAGCGTGCCCGGCAAGGACGCGGACGCCATGCTGACGGTCAACGGCAACCCGCCGTACAAGGTCAACATGAAGAACTACGCGCTCGCGCCGGAGGGTGACTGGGAGAAGGGGTGGACCACCACCTACGGCTACACCACCCTCACCAAGGGCAGCAACTCCCTCAAGATCTCCTGCGAGCAGGGCAACTCCTGCGAGGCGATCATCGACCAGGTCTACCTGGTGGAAGGCAAGGTCGGCAGCTGACGCCCACCCCCGGCGCCCCTTCCTGAGGCGCCCCGCCGACGGTCAGGCGGTCAGGCGGTCTCCGCCGTGACCGTCACCTTCGGGAGGAGGTCGGCGAGGACCTGCGGGTCGTACTCGCCGGCCACCGGGGAGGCGACCGTGGCGGCCGAGAGGGCGACCGCCCGCGCCAGGCGGTCGGGCCAGGGGGTGTCGTCGACCAGGCCCGCGAGGAGGGCGGCGACCACCGAGTCGCCGGCTCCCGTCGGGTTGCCGTGGACCGGGGCCGGGGGCGTCGCGCGCCAGAGGCCGTCCGGAGTGGCGGCCAGCAGGCCCTCGGGGCCCAGGGACGTGACGACCGTGTGGGCGCCGCGGCGGCGGGCGTCCTGGGTGGCGCGGCGGGGCTCGCGGGAGCCGGTGAGGCCGGCGAGCTCGTCGGCGTTGGGCTTCACCAGGTCGGGGCGGGCGGCGATGCCGCGGCGGAGCGGTTCGCCTCCGGTGTCGAGGAGGACCGGGACGCCGGCGGCGCGGGCCGTGCGGACCAGGTCCGCGTAGGCGCCGACGTGGACGCCCGGCGGGAGGCTGCCGCAGAGGGCGACGGCCGCGGCCCCGTCGAGCAGGTCCGCGTACCGCTCGCGGAAGGCGGCCCACTCGCCGGTGGTGACGGCGGCGCCGGCCTCGTTGAACTGGGTGGTGTCGCCCGCGCCGGTGTCCACGACGGCGAGCGTGCGGCGGGTGGCCGCCTCGGTGGCGACGAGCGCGTCGGTCAGCCGGGGGACGGGGGCGAGCAGGGTGCGGAGCCGGTCCCCGGTGGGGCCGCCGGCGAAGCCGGTGACGACGGTCTCGTGGCCGAGCGCGGCGAGCACCCGGGCCACGTTGACCCCCTTGCCGCCGGGGCGCTCGGCGCTGCGGGCGACGCGGTGGCTGGCGTGCGGGACCAGCTGGGGCACCTCGTAGGTGAGGTCCAGTGCCGTGTTGAGGGTGACCGTGAGAATCACCTGCCCACCCCCGTACTTCCGGTAAGTCCTTGCGGCGACTGCCGTGCGACGCGGCACGATCATGCCAAAGGAACGGCGGGAGGCCCAGACCCCGGGCCCCCGCCGTCCCCTTTCCGCCCTGATCAGGCGGTCTGCGGCACGCGGACGGGGACTCCCTGCGGGGCGACGATCCACTCGCCCTTGCGCATGACGCCCTTCACGTCGAAGCCGGCGTCGAGGACGACCATGTCGGCGTCCTTGCCCGGCTCCAGGGAGCCGACCCGGTCGTAGACGCCGAGGAGGCGGGCCGGGTTGGCGGAGATGGCCTGGACGACGGACTCGACGGGGAGGCCGTCGACGGTGGCGGCGCGCTTGAAGGCGCGGTCCAGGGTGAGGGTGGAGCCGGCGATGGAGCCGCCCTCGACGAGACGGGCCACGCTGTCCTTCACCTCGACCTCCAGCGGGCCGAGCATGTAGCGCCCGTCGCCGAAGCCGGCCGCGTCCATGGCGTCGGTGATGAAGGCGACCCGTTCGGCGCCGGCGTGGTGGAAGGCGAGCTCCAGGGCGGCCGGGTGGAGGTGGGTGCCGTCGTTGATGAGCTCGACGGTGATCCGCTCGTCCTCCAGGAGGGCGGCGATCGGGCCGGGCGCGCGGTGCCCGAGGCCGGGCATCGCGTTGTACAGGTGGGTGGCGACGGTGGCGCCGGCGTCGATGGCCTCGACGGTCTGCTCGTAGCTGGCGTCGGTGTGGCCGATGGCCGCGATGACGCCGTGCTCGGCGAGGAGGCGCACGGAGTCGATGCCGCCGGGCAGTTCGGTCGCGAGGGTGACCATCCTGGCCTGGCCGCGGGCGGCGTCGATCAGCTTGAGGACCTCGGCCGGGTGCGGGTCGCGCAGCAGGGTCTCGTCGTGGGCGCCCTTGCGGCAGGGGGAGATGAACGGGCCCTCGAAGTGGAGGCCGGCGATCTCGCCCTGCTCGGCGAGCTCGGAGAGGAGGCCGGCCCGCGCGGTGAGGAAGTCCATGTCGCCGGTGACGAAGGAGGCGACGACGGTGGTCGTGCCGTGCAGGCGGTGGGTGTGGACGCCCTTGAGGACCTCGTCGACGGTGCCGGAGGTGAAGGAGGCGCCGCCGCCGCCGTGGTTGTGCATGTCGACGAAGCCGGGGACGAGCCAGTGGCCGGTGAGGTCGAGGACGGGGGCGTCCTCGGGGGCGCTGCCCGCGATGCGGGCGCCGTCGACGATCACGCGTCCGTTCTCGACGATCCCGGTGGGCAGCACGACGCGTGCGCCGGCGAGAACCTTGTGATCGGACATCAGGCGGAAACCTCCGAGTCGGTGGGGCGCTGGTCGGCGAGCAGGTCCCAGGCGAGGAGGCCCGCGCCCAGGCATCCGGCGGTGTCCCCGAGGGCCGCCGGGACGATGGCGGGCAGCTTCTGGAAGGTCACTCGTTCCTCCACCGCGGCCCGAAGGGGTGTGAACAAGGTTTCCCCGGCCTCGGCCAGACCGCCACCGATGATGAGGGTGCGCGGGTCCAGCAGGGTGAGGGCGGTGACCAGGCCGTCGGCGAGGGCGTCCACCGCCTCCTGCCAGACCCGTACGGCGTCGGGGTCGCCGGACTCGACGGCCTTGGCGCAGTCGGCGGCGTCCGCCTCGGGGTCGCCGGACGCCTCGGCCCAGGCGAGGGAGACGGCGGAGGCGGAGGCGTACCGCTCCAGGCAGCCGCGCTGGCCGCAGCCGCAGTCGGTGCCGCCGGGGCGGACGACGATGTGGCCGATCTCGCCGGCGTAGCCGTGGGCGCCGGCCTCGATGCGGTCGCCGATGCCGATGGCGCCGGCGATGCCGGTGCCGAGGGGGACGAAGAGGAAGCGGTCGGCGCCGTTGCCGGCGCCGATGCGGCCCTCGGCGAGGCCGCCGGTGCGCACGTCGTGGCCGAGGGCGACGGGGATGCCGTCGAGCCGGGCGCTGAGGAGTTCGCGCATGGGAACGTCGCGCCAGCCGAGGTTGGCGGCGTAGACGGCGATGCCGTTCTCGGCGTCGACGATGCCGGGGACGGCGACTCCGGCGGCCGCGGCGGGCTCGCCGTACCGCTCCTGGCCGAGGGCGCGGAGCTCCTCGGCGAAGCCGAGGATGGTCTCCACCACGGCTTCGGGTCCGCGGCGGCGCCCGGTGGCGCGGCGGGCCTCGTGGAGCAGGGTGCCGTCCGCCCCGACGAGGGCGGCCTTCATGCCGGTGCCGCCCACATCCAGGGCGATGACGTGTCTCACGGGGGACAGTCTCGCGCGAGATTGCCCTAAAGGTCTAGTCCACTGCTGAGGATTGTTGCGCTCGGATACAAATTCGGGCCCCAGGCTGTGGGGGGTTTGTGGCGAAGGGCCCCCCGGAGTTGCGGAAGTGATACCCGACTGGTGTAGACCTCTTGTCCGGGGATGGGGCAGACTTTCGGCCCTTCCTTCGATGGATTTGCAGCTCACTGCTGCTCAACGACGAGCAAAAGGTGGATGAAGCCGTGGAGCGGCGACGATTCCTTGGACTGACCGCGGCCGCCGCCGCCCTGGGCCTGACCGCCACGGTCGCCGGCTGCGGCACCCTCGGCGGTGACGGCGGCGACGTGACCCTCCGCCTGGTCGCCGCCGACTACGACCTCACCGGCGGCAACACCACCAGGAAGTACTGGGACGACCTCGTCGCCGCCTTCCAGGCCGGCCACCCGGGCATCAAGGTCCAGGTCCAGATCGAGTCCTGGGACGACGTCGACCGCAAGGTCGCCGAGATGGTGAAGGCCGGCCAGGCCCCCGACGTCGCCCAGATCGGCGCCTACGCCGACTACGCCGCCGCCGGCCAGCTCTACTCGGCCGACGAACTCCTCACCATCCCGGTGCAGGCCAACTTCGTCCCGGCGCTCGCCGAGGCCGGCCAGACCGACCGCGTCCAGTACGGGCTGCCGTTCGTCGCCTCCACCCGCCCCCTCTTCTACAACGCCGGCCTCTTCGAGAAGGCCGGGATCAAGGCCCCCACCACCTGGGACGAGCTCGCCGAGGCCGCGCAGAAGCTCAAGGAGGAGGGCGTCCGCACCCCCTTCGCGCTCCCCCTCGGCCCCGAGGAGGCCCAGGCCGAGTCCCTGATGTGGCTGCTCGCCGCCGGAGGCGGCTGGACCGACGAGTCCGACCGGTACGCCGTCGCCTCCGAGGCCAACGTCGAGACCTTCACCTGGCTGAAGGACGAGCTCGTCGGCCAGGGCCTCACCGGCCCCATCGCCCCCGGCAAGCTCAACCGCAAGGCCGCCTTCGCCGCCTTCGCGCGCGGTGAGGTCGGCATGCTCAACGGCCACCCGTCCCTCGTCCAGGAGGCCGCCAGGCAGGGGGTCGAGGTCGGCCAGGCCCCGCTGCCCGGCGTCGACGGTCCGGCCAAGGCCACCATGGGCGTCGCCGACTGGATCATGGGCTTCAAGCAGAACGGCCACCGCAAGGAGACAGGCACCTTCCTCGACTTCGTCTTCAGCGACGAGAACGTGCTGAAGTTCGCCGGGGACAACGACCTGCTGCCGGTCACCGTCAGCGCCTCCACCCGCATGGAGACCGCCACCGAGCACGCCGGCCTGCGCGA
Organism: Streptomyces sp. NPDC058052; assembly: GCF_042885515.1. Taxonomy (NCBI): domain Bacteria; kingdom Bacillati; phylum Actinomycetota; class Actinomycetes; order Kitasatosporales; family Streptomycetaceae; genus Streptomyces; species Streptomyces sp. NPDC058052. The sequence goes on from NZ_JBHVRX010000026.1 coordinate 93,197, forward strand.
GTTCCTGAAGGCGCTGCCCACCGCCCAGCTCCCGCCGGTCGGCAAGACCTCCTGGGCCAAGGTCAGCGAGACCATCAAGCGCGACATCGGCAAGGCCGTCACCCCGGCCGGCCGCCCGGCCGACGTCCTCGGCTCCATCGCCCGTACGGCGACGGAGGCGGAGGCGGCGGAGTAGACCGCCGGGTAATAGGTTGGTCGTATGACCGAAGAGACGCCCCGGACGCCGGCGGACGGCAGCGGGCTCGGGGAGCGGGAGCGGTCCGTGCTCGCCGTCGAGCGCCGCTCCTGGCCCGGCCCGGGGGCCAAGGAGCGGGCCGTCCGCGAGGGCCTCGGCCTCTCGCCGACCCGCTACTACCAGCTCCTCAACGCCCTCCTCGACGACCCGCGCGCCCTCGCCCACGACCCCGTCACGGTCAACCGCCTGCGCCGGGTCCGGGAGGAGAGGGAACGGCGGCGGTGAACCCGGCCGGGCGGTGAAACCCGTCCGAGGGGGTGAGTCCGGCCACGCTGACGGGGGCCGCGAGCGTCGGTAGGGTCGGTCGCATGGTCAGCAGCCTTCCGCACCCGACCACCCCCGCCGGCCGCGACGGCCTGGGAGCGCTCCTCGCGCGCCCGTCCGAGGCCGTCGTCGCCCTCGACTTCGACGGGACGCTCGCCGAGATCGTCCCCGACCCCGAGCGGGCCCGCGCCCACCCCGGAGTCGTCCCCGCGCTCACCGCGCTCGCCCCGCACCTGTCCGCGATCGTCGTGGTGACCGGCCGGCCCGCCGGGGTCGCGGTCCGCCACGGCGGCCTCGCCGGGGTGCCCGGCCTCGAACACCTCACCGTCCTCGGCCACTACGGCGCCGAGCGCTGGGACGCGGCCACCGGCGCCGTGACCGCCGCCGCCCCGCACCCCGGCGTCGCCTCGGTCCGCGCCGAGCTCCCCGGCTTCCTCGACCGGCACGGCGCCTGGCCCGGCGTCTGGATCGAGGAGAAGGGCCGCGCGGTCGCCGTCCACACCCGCCGTGCCCGGGACCCGCAGGGCGCCTTCGAGGCCCTGAAGGGCCCGCTCGGCGATCTGGCCGCCGCGCACGGCCTCGTCCTGGAGCCCGGCCGGCTGGTCCTGGAACTGCGGCCCCCGGGCATGGACAAGGGGGTCGCGCTGGCGGAGTTCCTGCGCGAGAAGGGTGCCCGTGCGGTGCTGTACGCGGGCGACGACCTGGGCGACCTGCCGGCCTTCGCCGCCGTGGAGAAGCTGCGCGGCGACGGTCTGCCGGGCCTCCTGGTCTGCTCCGGCTCCGACGAGGTCCCGGAACTGGCCGAGCGCGCCGACCTCGCCGTGGAGGGCCCCGCCGGCGTCGTCGCGCTCCTCGCACACCTGGCGGAGGCGGTACGGGAGGGCTGAGCGCCCTTCCGTACCGCCTCCGCGGTCTTTCCTGGATCAGTGCGCGGCCGGGTTGGCCACGCGGATCGTCAGGTCGTCACCGGCGTCCCCGGTGACGGTGACCTTCACGCCGTGCCCGGCGACCTTGACGCTGGCCTGCGGCGCCGAGGTGTCGTAGTAGGCGTTCGGGTCGGTGTCGTCGAAGACCGGGATGCCCGGCGCCGACGGGACGCAGGCGGCGAGGGTCTCGACGGTCTGCTGCTTGCCCTTGCCGGTCAGCGCCTCGGTGTGGAGGCAGGTGGAGTCGGTGGCCTCCAGGCCGAAGGTGGCGTCGAAGGGCTGGCGCCGGTTGCTGGGCGCGGCGCCGTTCGGGTAGGCGAACGGGGCCGGGCGGGCGTCGACGGCCATGGCCGAGCCGCCGCCGGGATGGTTGCTGACGTTGTTGTCGTCGAAGGACCGGTCGACGTACCAGACGAGCATGCCGTTCTGGTACCGGAACCACTCGACCCAGTCGGGGGCGGTGAGGGGCTTGCTGAACTGGTACGGGCCCTCGGCGAGGAGCGCGTCGGCGCCGACGTACTCGCGGTTCTCCAGCAGGTAGTACCGCGGGTGGGTGGCGGACTCGGTGCCGGTGGAGACCTTCCAGCGGCCCTGCGCGGTCCAGCCGTTCGCGCCCTGCTCGACGTCGTCCGTGGCCAGGGTGGTGCCGCCGCTGGCCAGCGTGATGTCGTCCAGGAAGGCGCCGGCGAGGTGCACGCCGCCGTCGGTCTGGTAGCGGAAGCGGAAGAGCGAGGGCTTCCCGGCGGCGTCGTACGAGAACCGCAGGGTCGTCCAGCGGCCCGCCGAGGAGCCGTCGACGGCCTCGCCCGCGCGGGCCCAGGTGGCGCCGCCGTCGAGGGAGTACTCGGCGAAGAGGTAGTCGAAGTCCGCCTCGATCTCGTACCAGGCGCTCGCCTTCACGGTGACGCGCGGGGCGGCCGGGACGGAGCGGGTGAGCGACTGGTTGAGGCCGTCGGCCGAGCCGGTCCACCAGGCGTGCGTGCCGGAGGCCGGGGTGGCGTAGGTGGTGCTCGCGGCCTTGTCGGGGAGCGCGACGCGGACGGCCTGCGCCTTGCCGGCCTCCTGGAGGGCGGCGGGGCTCAGGGTGTACGTGCCGTCGGAACCGAGCGGGGCGTCGACGAGGTCCAGCCAGCCGAGGAAGAGCTTCTCCTCGGCGCCCATCAGGCCCGGGTGGGTGCCGATGCCGGCGTTCGCGGCGGCGCCGTGGCTCAGCCAGGAGCCGGAGCTCATCAGGGTCCAGAAGGCGGTGGAGTTCTCGCCGCCGTCGGTGTCGTAGTAGTCCGGCAGGCCGAGGTCGTGGCCGAACTCGTGGCAGAAGACGCCGAGTCCGCCGTTCTCGCCCTCGGTGGTGTAGTCGCCGAGCCAGTACTTCGACTGGCCGATGCGTGCGCCGCCGGCCTTGTTCTGGGTGCCGGCCACGTCCGGGCCGGTGAGGCCGTAGTCGTCGCCGTTGACGTACCAGCGGTGCGACCAGATGGCGTCCTCGCCCTGGGCGCCGCCGCCGGCGTCCTCGCCCATGCCGGCGTGGACGGCCTGGAAGTGGTCGATGTAGCCGTCGGCCTCGTCGAAGTTCCCGTCGTGGTCCCAGTCGTTGCGGTCCCAGACGTCGAACTGCGCGAGGTACGCGTCGATCTCGGCGGGCGTCTTGCCGGCCGCGCGCTGCGCGTTCCACCAGGCGTCGCCGGTGTCCTGGACGAAGGCCCACGAACCGCCTGCGTCCTCCACGGAGTTGTCGCCGTAGGCGGAGGCGTTGCCGGGGACCTTGACCCAGTCCTCGACGACGTTGGAGACGGAGTAGGCGCCGTTCGACAGCTTCTCGTAGTACGTCCTCATCGACTCGCCGGGGCCGTTGAAGAGGTTCTCGTAGTACGCCTTGTCGAAGTCGGCGGTCCAGGCGTTGGAGTTGTCCGTGGCCCGGTCCGGCTGGGCTATCTGGTTGTGCAGCGGACCGGGGACGGTGCCGAGCTTGCCGGAGCCCTGGTCGCCGAACTCGGAGAGGATCGTGAGGATCTTCTCCTGCCGGACGGCGGTGGTGGTCTCGGTCTCGGCGAACTTGCCGGGCGCGACCTCGACGACGCCCCGGGCGTTCGCCTTCGCCTTGCCCCGGGCGACCAGGTCGATCGCCTTCTCGCGCAGCTCGGTGCGCTGTTCGGTGAGCGGTCCGGGCCGGTTGTCGGACCGGTGCGCGGCCGCTTCCGTGCCCGCAGGCGCCGTGTCCTGGATCTCCTGCGCGGCGGCGACGGGGGTGAGCCCCGCCGCGAGGAGTGCGGTGAGCGCCGACCCGAGGGTCATGCCCACGACAATCTTCTTCACTTGCGATCCCTTCGCTCACATGCGGGTGTGCCGCATGGTTCGCGCGGTTCCGTTTGAGGCTGACGGATCGCCTGGGGGAACGATCGCGGCAGAGTCTGGCACGGGAGGGGCCGCGAGGAGGAGGGGTCGGACCGAGTAAAATTTCACTGTTTCCCGGGCGTCAGCGAACCAGCAGGTCCACCAGGCCGGTCGCCTTCCCCCCGGCGCTGCTCGCGGCGAGCCCCCGGCGCATCAGCTCGAAGTACGGCTGGATCAGCTCCGGGCTGACACCCTGATCCTCGGCGGTGGTCAGGAAGGTCGGCGTGCCGGCCACCTGCATCGCCAGGTTGGAGTCCGCGTCGTCGAAGTCGCCGCTCGCCAGTTGGCGGGCGGTCTGGTCGATCGCCGGACCGACCATGGCCCTGACCCAGTCTCCGAGCAGCGGCGCGAACGCGACCGGGTCGATGTCCTCCCGCCGGATCAGGGCGAAGGCGTGCGCGGCCCCCGCGAACATCCCGTACATGGCGCTGAGCAGGGCCACGTCGTGCAGGGCCGCGAAGCCCGCGTCCTCGCCGACGTAGGTGGTGCCGACCGGCACCGCGAGGGTCTCCTGGTGGAGCTCGAACAGCTCCCGCGAGCCGCTGTAGAACACATAGCCGCCGGCCTCCGGGATCCCGACCATCGGCGGGACGGCCATGATGCCGCCGTCCAGGTAGCGGGCGCCGCGCTCCTCGGCCCACACGGCGCGGGCCCGGGCCTGGGCGGGGGTCGTGGTGGTCAGGTTGACCAGGTCCTTGCCGGTCAGGTCGGCGCCGTCCAAGGCCGTCTCCACCGAGGCGTCGTCGAGGAGGCAGACGACGACGAGGGCGTTCGCCGCGACCGCCCCGGCCGCGCTGTCCGCGACCTTCGCGCCCTCGGCGGCCAGCGCCTCCGCGCGGGCCGGGGTGCGGTTCCAGACGGTGAGCGGATGCCCGGCGGCGAGCCAGGTGCGGGCCAGGGCGGTGCCCATCGCACCGAGGCCGAGGAGGGTGACGGGGGTCTTCTCATGCGTGTTCGCTGTCATGGCCACAAGGCTGCTCCGGGGATCTGACCTGCTCAAGTACCCACTTCGGAGTGGGTGGTTACCCTGAGGTGAGTGAACAGGTCAGGAGGGTGCGGCACATGGCGACGCTGAACCGGCCCGGCGCCGAGGACGGACACGTCTGCGGCATCGACACCGCGATGGAGGTGATCGGCGGCAAGTGGAAGGTCCTCGTCCTGTGGGCGCTCCACGAGGGCCCGGAGCGCCGCTTCGGCGAGCTGCGCCGGATGGTGCCGGGCATCACCGAGAAGGTCCTCGCCTCGCACCTGCGGGAGATGGAGGCGGACGGGATCGTCCGCCGCGTCTCGTACGACGAGGTCCCGCCGCGCGTCGAGTACGGCCTCACCGGGGACGGCGTCCGGCTCAACGACGCCCTGGAACCGCTCGCGGCCTGGGGCCGCGAGCGCCGGGGGGCGACCTCCTAGGACGGCTCGCGCAGGGCGGCCAGCTGGTCGAGGAACCAGCGCTGCGGCGGGAGGGCGGTGGCGGCGGCGGCCAACCGCTTGGTCCGCTCGGCCCGTTCGTCCGCCGGCATGGTCAGGGCCGTGTGGAGGGCCTCGGCGGTCGCCGAGACGTCGAAGGGGTCGACGGTGAGGGCGTCCTGCCCCAGCTCCCGGCAGGCGCCCGCGCCGGTCGACAGGACCAGCGCGCAGCCCTCGTCGGAGACCACGGGTATCTCCTTCGCCACCAGGTTCATGCCGTCCCTGACCGGGTTCACCAGGGCCACGTCCGCGAGGCGGTAGGCGGCGAGGGAGCGGGTGAAGTCGTCCTCGACCGAGACCAGCACCGGCTGCCAGTCCGGCGTGCCGAACTCGGCGTTGATCTCCTCCGCCAGCTCCACCACCGAGGCCGTGTACGCCCGGTAGGACGCCAGGTCCTGCCGGGACGGGTAGGCGGAGGCCAGGTGGACGACCCTGTCGCGCCACTCGGGGTGGGTGACGAGGAGCTCCCGGTAGGCCAGCAGGCCGCGCAGGATGTTCTTCGACAGCTCGGTGCGGTCGACGCGGACGATGGTCCTCCGGCCGCCGACCTCCTCGCGGAGCCGGGCCAGCCGGTCGTCCACCTCGGGCCGGTGGGCGAGCGCCCGCAGATCGTCGCCGTCGACGCCGAGCGCGTACACCTGGACCCGGGTGCGGCCCTTGCCGACGCCGTAGCGGCGCCACTCCACCCCGCGCCAGGGGTCGCCGCTCGGCCAGACGCCCTGGGCCATGCCCGTGGAGTCGTCCCGCTGGGAGCAGCAGGTGATGAAGAGCGAGGCCCATCCCCAGGTGTGGAAACCGAGCTCGTCCGCGCCGAGCATGCCCCACAGCAGCTCCTCGGCGATGTCGTCCGGCACCATCCGCAGGTACTCCGACGACACCCACGGCGTGTGCGTGAAGTGGCCGATCCGGAGGTCGGGGCGGAGCTCGCGGAGCATCCCGGGGACCAGCGCCAGGTGGTAGTCCTGCACCAGGACGGACGCGCCCTCGGCGGCCTCGGCGGCCAGCGCCTCGGCGAAGGCGCGGTTGTAGGCGCGGTACGACGCCCAGCGGCGCCGGAAGGCGGCGTCGAAGACGGGCTCGCGCGGGATGTCGTACAGATGGTGGTGGAGGAACCAGAGCACCGAGTTCGCGATGCCGTTGTACGCGTCGGCGTACACCTCGGGGTCGATGTCCAGCATCCTGACGCCGGGCTCGGCGACCCCGCGCCGGACCGCCTCGCGGTCGCCGTCGCCGAGCGCCGCGCACACCCAGAGGCTTTCCTGGGAGTCCACGGCGCTGAGGCCGGAGACGAGGCCGCCGCCGCCCCTGCGGGAGGAGAGCGTGCCGTCGTCACCGAGCGTGTACGAGACGGGGCCTCGGTTGGATGCCACGAGTACGGAAGCCATGTGGCGAACCTAGCCCGTCCCGTAAACGCTCAAACGTACGTATACGGTCGGCGGTCGGCCGGATACGGACGGCCGCCGGGCCCGCGGCCGGTGGCCTAGCGGATCCGCCGGCCGCGCATCGCCGCCTTCGCGACCAGGCCCGTCGCCGCCAGGACCACCGCGAGCGCGCCGAGCAGCCACAGCCGCTCCCCGTCGCCGCCGGTCTCGGCCATCGAGCCGCCGCTCCCGGTGCTCCCGGTGCCGCTCCCGCCGCCGCCGGTGCCGTCGTGGCCGGGGCCGGGCGCCGGGGCGACGGCGGTGGTCACGGAGGGCGAGGGGGCCGGGCCGGTGGGCTCCGCCGTCGCGTCCCGGTCCGCGGAGGCCGCCGGGTCCGGGTCCGCGGGGGCCGCCGGGTCCGGGTCCGCCGGCTCCGGCGGGGTGGGGGCGGACGGCGACGGCGCCGGGTCCGGGGTCTCCACCACCGGGGCCACCGCGCACGCCGGGTCCTCGCTGCCCTTGCCGCAGGTGGAGCGCGGGGAGGTCACCTCGACGGCGCCGCCGAGCTTCCCGTCGCCGGTGGCCGGGTCCTTCACCGTCACCGCATAGGTCACGGTGGCCGTCTTCCCGGCCGGGATGTCACCGGTCCAGTGGATCCGCTGCTTCCGGTACGTCGCCTCGCCCAGGTCCGCCTTCGCGTCGCCCGCGTAGGCGGCGTCGTCGAGGACGCCGGTCAGGTCGTCGGTGAAGGAGGCGTCCGGGTGGTCGAGGCCGCTGACGTTCTTCGCGGTGATCGTGTACGTGACGGTGCCGCCCGGCTCCACCGTGCGCGGGTGCGCCGCCTTGGTGACCTCCAGGTCCGGCACCGGCACCGAGAGGACGAGCCCCGCGGGCACGTAGGTGTCGCCGCTGGTGGCGAAGGTCAGCTCCGCCGAGGTGGCGCCCACCGGGATCGCGCCGTCGGGGACGTCGAACTCCTTCGCGTCGAGGGACAGGTTGTCGGCGAGGTCCGGGGAGACCGCGCCGTCGTCCCCGCCGACGAAGAAGTTGTCCGTGCCGCCGGTGCGGGCCTCGGTGACGTTCTTCCCGCCCACCAGGAACCTGTCGCCGGGCGTGTTCCCGTCGCCCTCGTACGCCGTCACGCCCGCCCGCGCCTTTCCCGGGGAGCGGTGGAAGCCGTCCACCGTGATCGTCGTGGCCGGGGAGGCCGGGCGCTGGAGCACGTGCCCGCCGTAGACGTGGACGGAGCGCCGCTCCGGGGCCTCGGCCGGGCCGGGGCCGGGGAAGCGGTGGACCACGGTCAGGGACCAGCCGGCGACACAGCCCTTGCCGCCCGGTGCCCACACCCCGCCCACGCCGACCGCCACCGGCGCGTCCGTCCCCGAGACGCCCGCGAAGGCGGCGGTCACGTCGGACTCGCCGGTGTAGTGGTGCGGCCCGACGGTGTCGGCCGGGTCCACGACCATGCTGTCGATCGAGACCGGCGCGGCCTTCCTCCCGCCGACCGAGAGCAGCGGCGCCGTGGTCGCCGGGTCTCCGGGGGAGGGGTCCACGTCGGCGCCCGAGGCGGCGCAGCGCTTCGGCGACGTCCCGCCGGGGCCCCGGTACGTGCCGTCGCTGCCGCCCCAGGAGAGCCGGGCGTAGGCCACCTCGGCCCCCTCGGGGATCCGGATCCGGCCGGTGCTGGAGCCGTACGCGCCGCCGGTGCCGTCGGTGTCGAGGCGCCGCATGACGAAGGCGTCGTCGTGGTCGGAGCCCTCGCCCTTCGTGGCGGCGGCGCAGCGGGCCGCCAGGCCGGCGGGGGCCGTCGGGCAGCCCATGACCGTGTTGCCGATCGTGGTGAAGTCCCCGTACAGGGACGCCTGGTACCGCAGGCCGAAGGGTTCGACGACGTCGGCGGCGGCCGGCCCGGCGGTGGCCGCCGAGAGCGTGCTCGCGGCGAGGAGACCCGCCGCGAGCACACGGGAGGGGTGAGATCGTACGAAGCTCATAAAAGGGCAATGTAGGCAAAGCCCATCATTACGGGGCGTTACGCCACGCGGCGGTGCGCGTACTCCGTGATCTCGGCCATCGGCGGCCGCTCCTCGGTGTCCACGGCGTACGTCCGCGGCTCGAACCCCTCCGGACCCCGCTCGAACTGGGTCAGCCAGGGGCGGACGAGATGGCCCCGGGAGAGCCGCAGCTGCGCCGTCCGGTAGATCGCCGCCGCCATCCGGCCCAGCGCCCGCCCGTCCTGGTGCCGGTGCTTGCGCACCCCCACGTCCACCTGCGCCAGCGCGTCCAGGCCCACCGTGTGCAGCGCGTCCACCAGCAGCCCCAGCTCCACTCCGTAACCGACCGGGAACGGCAGTCGTTCGAGCAGCGAGCGCCGCGCCGCGTACTCGCCGCCCAGCGGCTGGACGAAGCCGGCGAGGCGCGGCCAGTGCAGATTGAGCAGCGGGCGCGCCACCAGCTCCGTCACCCGGCCGCCCTGACCAGGTGTGTCTCCGAACGGGCGGTCGTACATCGCCTTCACGAACTCCACGTCCGGGTCGGTGAGCAGCGGCCCCACGATCCCCGTCACGAAGTCCGCGGAGAAGTCCCGGAGGTCCGCGTCCACGAAGCAGACCACGTCCCCGCTGGTCACCATGAGTGACCGCCACAGGACCTCGCCCTTGCCCGGGACCGCCGGGATCCGGGGGAGTATGTCGTCCCGCGCGACCACCCGGGCGCCGGCCGCCGCCGCGACCTCCGCCGTGCGGTCCGTGGAGCCCGAGTCGATCACCACCAGCTCGTCCACCAGCGGCACGGCGTCGGTCATCAGCTCGCGCCGGATCACGCTGACGATGTCCCCGACGGTCGCCTCCTCGTTCAGCGCGGGCAGCACCACGCTGACCGTCGTCCCCCGCTTGGCGGCGAGCACCCGCTCCAGCGGCCGGTCGGACACGGACCAGGACCGCCGGGTCAGCCAGCGCTCCACTTCTTCCAGCAACGTGATCTCCATCTCGCGGATCGGACGACCGTCTCCACCTTCGAAGCCTTCGGTTACAGTCTTGAACAACGCGGATGCCCGATGCATGTCGGGGTGCCACCCGCGTCTCACAATCGAATACCGCTCATCCAGAGGGGCAGAGGGATACGGCCCGTTGAAGCCCCGGCAACCCTCCAGTCGGTTCTCGTCCACCGTCTCCAGGCCACCACCCCAGGTGGGGCCCTGACGGACGCAGCTTGTTTGCGCGAGGCCACCGGCTAGGGAAGGTGCCAAATCCGTCTCATGGCGAAAAATTCGTCATGGGAAAGATGAGGAGAAAGGGCCTCGCCTCCATGGCTGTAAACACCGTCGCACCCGCAACCGCCGCTGCTGACGCCCCTGCCCCCACCGTCGATCTCGGCCCCGCGTCCGGCCTTTCCTGTCGCGAATGCGGCCAGGTCTTCGCCCTCGGCCCGATCTTCGCCTGCGAGCTCTGCTTCGGCCCCCTCGAAGTGGCCTACGACCTCCCCGCCGGCGACCCCGAGGCGCTGCGGAAGCGGATCGAGTCCGGCCCCGCGAACATCTGGCGGTACGCGCCCCTGCTGCCCGTCCCCGCCGACGTCGCCGAGAAGCCGAACCTGAACCCCGGCTGGACCCCGCTCGTCAAGGCCGACAACCTCGCCCGCGAGCTCGGCGTCGCCCCCGGCAAGCTCTTCGTCAAGGACGACTCCGGCAACCCGACCCACTCCTTCAAGGACCGGGTCGTCGCCCAGGCCATCGAGGCCGCCCGCGCCTTCGGCTTCACCACCCTCTCCTGCTCCTCCACCGGCAACCTGGCCGGCGCCGTCGGCGCCGCCGCCGCCCGGGCCGGCTTCCGCTCCTGCGTCTTCATCCCGCACGACCTGGAGCAGGGCAAGGTCGTCATGGCCGGCGTGTACGGCGGTGACCTCGTCGCCATCGAGGGCAACTACGACGACGTCAACCGCTTCTGCTCGGAGCTCATCGGCGACCCGCTCGGCGAGGGCTGGGGCTTCGTGAACGTCAACCTCCGCCCGTACTACGGCGAGGGCTCCAAGACGCTCGCGTACGAGATCTGCGAGCAGCTCGGCTGGGTCATCCCCGACCAGCTCGTCATCCCGATCGCCTCCGGCTCCCAGCTCACCAAGATCGACAAGGGGCTCCAGGAGCTCATCAAGCTGGGTCTCGTCGAGGACAAGCCCTACAAGATCTTCGGCGCCCAGGCCGAGGGCTGCTCCCCGGTCTCCGCCGCCTTCAAGGCCGGCCACGACGTGGTCCGCCCGCAGAAGCCGAACACCATCGCCAAGTCCCTGGCGATCGGCAACCCGGCCGACGGCCCGTACGTCCTCGACATCGCCCGCCGCACCGGCGGCGCGGTGGAGGACGTGAACGACGAGCAGGTCGTGGAAGCCATCAAGCTGCTCGCCCGGACCGAGGGCGTCTTCGCCGAGACCGCGGGCGGTGTGACCGTCGGCGTGACGCGCAAGCTCGTCGAGGCCGGCCTCATCGACCCGAACCTCACGACCGTCGTCCTCAACACCGGCGACGGCCTCAAGACCCTCGACGCCGTGGCCGACAGCTCCCAGGCGACCGCCACCATCCGCCCGAGCCTGGACGCGTTCCGCGACGCGGGCCTGGCCCACTGAAAGGTCTGTGAAGCCACCATGGCCGTGAACGTCCGCATCCCCACCATCCTCCGCACCTACACCGGCGGGCTGTCCGAGGTCGCCGCCGAGGGCGCGACCCTCGCCGAGGTCATCGCCGACCTGGAGAAGAACCACACGGGCATCGCCGCCCGCGTCCTGGACGACCAGGGCAAGCTGCGCCGCTTCGTGAACGTCTACGTGAACGACGACGACGTCCGCTTCGAGCAGGGCCTGGAGACCGCCACGCCGGACGGCGCGGGCGTCTCGATCATCCCCGCGGTCGCCGGCGGCTGCTGATCCCCCACGGCCTTACCGGTCGGTACTGAATTGCCCCTTCCGCGAGAGAAAGCGGAGGGGGCAATTCTGCATGGTTGAGCGCGGTAGAGTTGGGGAAGTCCCCTCCGCCGCTCATGCCACGCGCATATGAGCCCGGCCCGGGACCTGACAAGAATGCGACAACCGGCGGCCGGAAAGCGCGCACACTCTGCCCCTTATGTGCCTTTCGCCCGGCCCGACTTGCCCCGCAATTCAAGGATTTCTTCCTGATTCCCCTTTCCGCTCCGCTCAGATTTCCCAGCGGATTGCCCTGTTGCAGAGGGCAGTTGGACAGATACATTCAGCGGCGGTCGACGCGTTCCGGCGCAGGTTCTGACCCGGGTCCGTGAAGTGCGGATCCGCGCAAGGGCCAGTAAGTAATAGGGGAGTTAGGCATGGCTCAGGGCACCGTCAAGTGGTTCAACGCGGAGAAGGGCTACGGCTTCATCGCGGTCGACGGTGGTGCGGATGTTTTCGTCCACTACAGCGCCATCCAGATGGATGGGTACCGCAGCCTCGAAGAGGGCCAGCGAGTCGAGTTCGAGATCTCGCAGGGCCAGAAGGGTCCGCAGGCGGACATGGTCAAGGTGACTGCCTGAGCGCGACGCGATCGGCCACCGACGCCAACGCCGTCGAGGGGCCCGCATCCCATGGGATGCGGGCCCCTCACGCGTTCCCGGGCGACCTGACGGTGTCACCGGAGGGGGCGCCCGATCCCCGAGAGTCGCTTGCACTCGCATGGGTCGAGTGCTAATCATTGGCGTTAGCACTCGGAAGGTGAGAGTGCTACGAGGATCGGGCAGACGAGGCCGCCGACCCGGGTGGGGCAAGGAACCACGCGGAACGCGGAGGCCGTCCGTCGCGGGCGTCGGCGCGGTCCTGGAGCGTTATCCACCCCATGTCCGGGAGGACCACTTCACATGGCCAAGATCATCGCGTTCGACGAGGAGGCCCGGCGCGGTCTCGAGCGCGGCATGAACCAGCTCGCTGACGCCGTCAAGGTCACCCTCGGCCCCAAGGGCCGCAACGTCGTCCTCGAGAAGAAGTGGGGCGCCCCCACGATCACCAACGATGGTGTCTCCATCGCCAAGGAGATCGAGCTCGAGGACCCGTACGAGAAGATCGGCGCCGAGCTGGTCAAGGAAGTCGCCAAGAAGACGGACGACGTCGCCGGCGACGGTACGACCACCGCCACCGTCCTCGCCCAGGCGCTCGTCCGCGAGGGCCTCCGCAACGTCGCCGCCGGCGCCAACCCGATGGCCCTCAAGCGCGGCATCGAGAAGGCCGTCGAGGCCGTCTCTGGCGCCCTGCTCGACCAGGCGAAGGAGGTCGAGACGAAGGAGCAGATCGCCTCCACCGCCTCCATCTCCGCCGCCGACACCCAGATCGGCGAGCTCATCGCCGAGGCCATGGACAAGGTCGGCAAGGAAGGCGTCATCACCGTCGAGGAGTCGCAGACCTTCGGTCTGGAGCTTGAGCTCACCGAGGGCATGCGCTTCGACAAGGGCTACATCTCGGCGTACTTCGCGACCGACATGGAGCGCATGGAGGCGGCGCTGGAGGACCCCTACATCCTCATCGTCAACTCCAAGATCTCCTCCGTGAAGGACCTCCTCCCGCTCCTGGAGAAGGTCATGCAGTCGGGCAAGCCCCTGCTGATCATCGCCGAGGACGTCGAGGGCGAGGCCCTGTCGACCCTGGTCGTCAACAAGATCCGCGGCACCTTCCGCTCCGTCGCGGTCAAGGCCCCGGGCTTCGGCGACCGCCGCAAGGCCATGCTCCAGGACATCGCCATCCTCACCGGCGGCACGGTCATCTCCGAGGAGGTCGGCCTCAAGCTGGAGTCGGCCGGTCTCGACCTGCTGGGCCGCGCCCGCAAGGTCGTCATCACCAAGGACGAGACCACCATCGTCGACGGTGCCGGTGACAGCGAGCAGGTCGCGGGCCGCGTGAACCAGATCCGCGCCGAGATCGAGAACAGCGACTCCGACTACGACCGCGAGAAGCTCCAGGAGCGCCTCGCGAAGCTCGCCGGCGGCGTGGCGGTCATCAAGGCCGGTGCCGCGACCGAGGTCGAGCTCAAGGAGCGCAAGCACCGCATCGAGGACGCCGTGCGCAACGCCAAGGCCGCCGTCGAGGAGGGCATCGTCGCCGGTGGCGGCGTGGCCCTGCTCCAGGCCGCCAGCGTCTTCGAGAAGCTGGAGCTGGACGGCGACGAGGCCACCGGTGCCGCGATCGTCAAGCTCGCCCTGGAGGCCCCGATCAAGCAGATCGCGGTCAACGCCGGCCTCGAGGGCGGCGTCGTGGTCGAGAAGGTCCGCAACCTCACCCCGGGTCACGGCCTCAACGCCGCGACCGGCGAGTACGTCGACCTGGTCGCCGAGGGCATCATCGACCCGGCCAAGGTGACGCGCTCCGCGCTGCAGAACGCCGCGTCGATCGCCGCGCTGTTCCTCACCACCGAGGCCGTCATCGCCGACAAGCCGGAGAAGGCCGCCGCGCCGGCCGGCGGCGGCATGCCGGGCGGTGACATGGACTTCTGATCCTGACGGATCGGTGGTTCATCGCTGAACGCGAACGCCGAGGGCGGCACTCCCCAGCAGGGGGGTGCCGCCCTCGGCGCGTTCCCGGGGGCTCACACGACGGGCCGTACGAGCGCCTCGGCGAGGGGTTCGCCGGTGCGCCGGGCCAGGGCCGTCCGGGCCTTCACCTCGGACAGGGTCCGGGGCCGGTAGCCGGGCCCGCACCCCTGGCAGCAGCTCGTGCGGAACCGCACGCCCGCGTGCAGCAGGACGGAGAGGACCCGCCACGCCTCGGTGTCCCGTCGCCTCGGGGGCTGGAAGGCGGAGCCGACGCCGGTCATCGGCTCGCCGCAGCGGGGGCAGGGGCGTTCGCCCGCGCCGTACCCCTGCTTGTAGGAGGCCCGGCAGGGCAGGCAGACGTACGAGGTCCGTTGGATTCCCATGGGGGAAGCGTAGGGACCGGGACGCCGGAGGGCCCGCGATTTCGGCGCCCGCGGCCGGACCGGGACCCTCCGCTTCCCGTCAGGTTTCGGCCAGTTGTACGATCGCGCCAGCCGGCAGGTGGGGGGCATCGGGCCGGCGCCCGCGCGGACCGCCGCGTCGTGCCGTCACCGCCGCGTGCCGCCACCGCGCCGCCGTCCCGCGTACCCCCCACGGCCCGACGCCATCGACGTTCCGCACGAGGGGACCCCTTTCTTGTCCGTCCGAAGAACCGTCGCGCTCGCCCTGAGCGCGACCCTGGCCCTCACCGGCCCCGCGGCCGTCACGGCCCCGGCCGCGGCGGCGGCCGAAACGGCGCCGTACGAGGTGACGATCCCGGCGCTCAGCGATCCCGAGGCCCCGGTCCACGGAAGTGTCGTGGGCGCCGGGACCGGCGTGCAGGTGTCCGGCCCCCGGCAGGTCCGCTGGCACAGCCTGAGCGGCGGCCGCATCGCCTACGCGCCGGCCTGTGAACCGGAGGAGTGGTACGGGTCCGGGGACGTGTTCGTCTGCCGCGACCCCTGGAGCGGATACGCCACCGTCCACGACTTCGCGACCGGCCGGACCTCCGAACTGTCCACCGAATCCGGCGAGGCGTGGGTGCCGGTCGTCGCCGGCCGGCACCTGGTCCGGTCCCAGGCAGGCTCCGACGGCGTCACCCTGTCCTTCCTCGGCTACGGCGAGAACGCCCCCGCCGACCGGGAGGTGCTCCTGCCGGGTGCCTCCTCGGGGCCGTGGGTCCTCGCCCAGGACGGCACGAGCGCGGTCCTCCGCTACCACGTCGGCGAGGACAGCGCCGTCGGACTGCTGGACTTCGCCGCCGGGACGGTCACCCCGCTGCCGTACGCCGGGGCACGGTCCGCCGCGCTCGACGCGCAGCGGATCGTCCTCGGCGGCACGACGGAAGCCGTCGTCCTCTCCCGTACCGACCCGACCGCCCCCGGCCGCGTCCTCGCGCTCCCGGAGCCCGCCGCGGACGGCACCGCGCGGCTCGACCTCGTGGGCGAGTGGCTCCTCGGCCGGGCCGCGCTCCCCGCGACGGACGAGAACCTCCCGTCGGCCGGGCTGTACGCCGTGCCGCTCGCCGGCGGCGCCGCCCGTGACCTCGGCATCACCCTCCGGGCCGAGGAGCCGGCCGGGCGCGGTCCGGACGGCGCGGTGTACGTGGTGGGCACGCCGGACGCGGGCGCGGTCGGCGTGCAGCGGATCGCCCCCGGCGCCGACGGCGTGCCGGCCGCCGGGCGCTTCCTGGCCCTGACCGGGGCCTTTCCCCGGGAGAGCCTGACCCTCTCTCAGGGACGGCTCGTCTCGCAGACCACCACCGCGGTCTCGGACCGGGTCCTCCAGGGGTACGACCTCGCCCTCACGGGCACGCACGCGGCGACCGCGCGGTGGACCTGCGACTCTCTCGTGGCGGCCGCGAACTGCCCGCAGATCCTGCCCAGCGCGACGTACCCGCGCTGGTGGACGGAGACCGGCGACGGCCGCCTGGTGACCCTGGAGAGCGCCGACCGTCCCGACTGCGCGGACTGCGCGGTCGCGGTGCGCGTGACGACCCCGGGCAGCGGCGGCACCACCCGCGGGGTCGTGGTCAAGCACGCGAGCAGGCTCACGCCGGACACCCTCGTCCGCGCCTCGGGCCGTTACGTGCACTTCTACGCCGACGCGGGCTCCGTCCGCCGCTCGATCGTCGCGGACATCGAGACCGGCGCCGTGCTGCGGGACTCCACCGACCTGGACCAGTCGCTGTGGGGCCGGCAGCTGTGGAGCGGCGCCACCGACGGCAAGGTCACGGCGGTGGACGTCCGCACCGGAGCGACGGCCGCGACCGCGGACCTCGGGACGGGCTGCGCGTACCGCGGCATCGAGGTCGTCGGGAAGTGGATCCACCGGCGGTGCGCCGACGCCCCCGGCGCCGCGGTCGTCCACGACCGCGAGAAGCGCCAGTCGGTGTGGACCCGGATCCCCAGCGACGTCCGGCCGCGTCTCGGTGACGGATTCCTCGCCTTCCCGGCCGCCTCCTGGGGCCACCAGCTGTACGCCGTGGACGTGCGCTCCGGCGAGGACCGGGAGCGGTTCCTCGGCGAACTGCCGGACGACCGGAACGACTTCGAGGGGCAGAGCTGGACCGTCGACCGCTTCGGCGGCGGCATCGCCTTCGTCGACAGCTGGGAGTCCGTCCGGGTCACCGGCCTCGGCGGCGTCACCAGCCGTCTGACCGCCATCGACGCCGACACCCCCGCCGCCGCGAACATCAGGACGGCCGCCTGGAAGCCGCGGTGGTGGCTCTCGAAGCCCGGGTCCTCCTGGACGCTGACCCTCCAGCACAAGATCAGCGGCAAGGCCGTGCGGACCCTGACCGGGGGCGAGGCGCGAGGGATCGTCGCGCCGTCGTGGGACGGGAAGGACGGGGCGGGGAAGTACGTCGCCAACGGCGCGTACGGCTGGTCCCTGACCGTGAGGCCGGCCGACGGGCAGGGGGCCGACCTGACGGCCTCCGGGACCGTGGGCCTGTCCGGCGCCGCCGCCGTGCGGCGGGACATGGCCGGGGACGACGGCTTCGGCGATCTGCTGGTGATGGACACCGCCGGGGCGATGTCGCTGTACCGCGGCACGGGGACCGGCGCGCTGTCGGCGCGGATCGCCGGCGGCGGCACGACGTTCGGGACGACCACCCTCTTCGCCCCGGTGGGCGACCTGAACGGCGACCGGTGCGCCGATGTGTACGCGCGGGTGGGCGACCAGCTGCGGGCGTACCGGCCGGGGTGCGGGAAGGTGGTCACGGCCTCGTCGCCGTACACGCTCGTCGGCACGGGCTGGGGCGGGTACGACGTCCTGACCTCGCCGGGCGACGTGAACGGGGACGGGTTCGCCGACCTCGTCGCGCGTCAGGCGTCGACGGGCGACGTGTACTTCTACGGCGGCACCGCGACGCACACGCTGAAGGCGCGGGTGCGGATCGGCACGAACTGGAAGCTGTACCGGAAGCTGGTCGGGGCCGGGGATCTGAACGGCGACGGGCGGGGCGACCTGCTCGGGGTCGACTCCGCGGGGGTGCTGTGGCGGTACCACGGCACGTCGACGGGGGGCGTGACGGCGCGGGTGAAGGTCGGCGGCGGCTGGGGCGGATACTCCGCGCTGGCCGGCGTCGGTGACCTGTCGGGCGACGGCAGGGCCGACCTCCTCGCCCGGGACGCGGCCGGGAAGCTGTGGCGGTACGCGTCCACCGGGGCCGGCACGTACGGCGGCCGGGTGCTGATCGGCAGCGCCGGCTGGAACGGGTTCAAGGGCCTGTTCTGAGGCAGATGGAGAGGGGCCCGGAATCCTGTGGATTCCGGGCCCCTCCGCGTTCCCGCGGGCGGCCTTCCTACGGGCGGCGGAAGAGGGCCGTCCACAGGAAGCTCTCGCCGAAGCGCGCCGAGTCCGCCGGCTCGTCGCGCATGCGGCGGATCTCCAGCGGGGTCAGGTCCGCGAAGAGCGAGCGGAGCGCCGTGTCCGTGTACGCGAGGCCGCCCTCCAGGGCGCCCTCGCGGTAGAAGTCGGCGTCCGGGCGCTCCGAGCCCATGCCGCCCTCGCCCGCGGCGAAGGCCGTCAGGGCGAAGAGGCCGCCGGGGGCCAGGACGCGGTCCAGCAGGGCCAGATGGCTGACACGGCGGTGCGGGGGGAGGTGGTGGAAGCAGCCGGAGTCGTGGACGAGGTCGTACGGGCCCTCCACCGTGCCGGGCGCGAAGGCGTCGCCGCAGAGGAAGCGGACGCCGGTCGCCCCCGCCTCCGCGGCCCGCTCCCGCGCCCACCCGACCGCCGTCGCGGAGAGGTCGACCGCGTCGACCTCGTACCCGAGCGACGCGAGGTACAGCGAGTTCCGGCCCGGTCCGCAGCCGAGGTCGAGGGCCCGGCCGCCGCCCGCGAGCAGGCCCCGCTCCGCGTACGCCACCAGGTTCTCGTCCGGCTTCGGCACGAAGAACGGCACCGGCCGCTCCCGGTCCTCGTAGAAGCCGTCCCACCACCGCGCCCCGCCCTCCGACCATCGGTCGGCGCCGGGCGCGAACAGCCCGTCCAGCAGCGTCAGCACGTCCTCGACCGTGCGGATGTTCCGGTCCGTTCCCACCATGTGGATCTCCCCTCGACGTTCCCTCCACGGTAGTGGGGGAGGGGGTAAATGCCCAGCTCAGAAGGGGTGTTGAGGGTGCGGCGCGCGGGCTTGGGCGGGGGTGTGGGGAGCCGCGGGGGACGGTCCGGTCCCGGGCCGCCGGGGTGGGGGCGACAGGGCCTCCGCGAGGGCGCGGAGGGGCGGGAGAGGGGTCTGGGGCGGGCCGCCGGGGGCGGATTCTCAGGGCGCGGAGCGGGGCGACCCGCACCGGGTCGGTCTGTTCCGGGCGGCGGGCGCGGCGTCCGTTCGCCGTCGGCGCATTCCGTGCGCCGACGGCGAACTGCGGTCGTGGAGCGGTGGGTTCGGTGGTCGACTGGGGCGCATGAACATTCTGGTGCTCGGTGGTACGGCCTGGGTGGGCCGCGAGGTGTCGCGGCGGGCGTTGGAGCGGGGGCACGCGGTGACGTGTCTGGCGCGGGGAGAGAGCGGGGAGGTGGCGGAGGGGGCCGAGCTGGTCGTCGCGGACCGGCGGGAGGCGGGGGCGTACGACGCGCTGGCCGGCCGGGAGTGGGACGCCGTGGTCGAGGTGTCGTGGCAGCCGGGGTTCGTCCGGGGGGCGCTGGACGCGCTCGGCGGGCGGGCCCGGCACTGGACGTACGTGTCGTCCGGGAACGTGTACGCCTCGCAGGCCGAGATCGGGGCGGACGAGTCCGCGGAGACGCACGTGCCGACCGAGCTCGACGAGGTGGGACGGGAGCTGTACGGCGAGGCCAAGGCCGCCTGCGAGCGGGCGTCGGTCGCCGCCGTCGGGGACCGGCTGCTGATCGCGCGGGCGGGGCTCATCGGCGGCCCCGGTGACGTCAGCTGCCGGACCGGCTACTGGGCGGCCCGGGCGGCGCGCGAGCCGGAGGCGCCGATGCTGGTGCCGGACGAGGCGGAGCTGCCGACGCGGGTCATCGACGTGCGGGACCTGGTCGAGTGGATCCTCGACTCGGCGGAGAAGGGGATGACGGGCACCTTCGACACGGTGGGTCCGAACGTGACGCTCGGGGAGTGGATCGGGCTCTCGCGGGCGGCCGCCGGGCACACCGGGGCCGTGGTGCCCGCCGGGTCGGCGTGGCTGCTGGAGCAGGGGGTCGAGGAGTTCATGGGGCCCGACTCGCTGCCGCTGTGGATCGTGGCCGAGGACTGGGGCGGGTTCCAGGCGCGTTCGGGCGCGGCGGCGGCCGCCGCGGGGCTGCGGCAGCGCCCCCGGACCGAGGTGATCGCCGACACGCTGGCCTGGGAGCGGGAGCAGGGGCTCGGCCGGGAGCGCCGGGCGGGCCTGAGCCCGGCGCGCGAGGCCGAACTGCTGGGCCTGCTGGGGGAGTAGCGGTAAGGGGATGCGCACCGCCGTCCGGCCGACCGCCGTCCGGTGCCGGGGGCGACCCCCGTCCGGCCGGGGCCGGCGATTCCTGTCCGGCCGGGGCCGGCTCCCGTCCGGCCGGGAGCCGGCCCCGGCCGGACGGGCAGGGGCTACGGGGCGACCAGGGCCGGGTCCTGGTCCGAGCGGCGCAGGGCGTCGGCGACGAAGCCCTTCCTCTTCAGCTCCTCGACGACGGAGCGGAGGTACGCCACCGTCTCCGGAGCCCGGTCCGCCGTGGTGCCGACCGCCTGCCGGATCTCCATGAACCGCCCGTCGATGAGGCGGACTTCGGGGTGGGCGGCGACGTAGGCGGCCATCGGCTGGCGGATGCCCGCGCCGGCCTCCAGGTCCAGGGTGCGGAAGACCTCCACGCCCTCCCCGCCCCGGACGACGGTGGCGTGGGCGAGGGCGCGGGTGAGGTGGAGGTCGTACGCCGAGCCCTGCTTGACGCCGATGCGGATGCCGGGCGCGTCCACGTCCTGGACGGTGGCGAGCGCCGAGTCCCGGGGGACCGCGTACACCCCCTCGATGACGACGTAGGGGGCGGTGAACGCGACCTCCTTCTCGCGCGCCGGGTCCACGGCGAGGAAGCAGAGGTCGGCGCGGCCGTCCGCCATCGCCTCGAACGACTTGCGCGCCGCGTCGAAGCAGAGCGTCTCGACGGAGAGCCCGAGCCGCCGGCCGATCTCCCGGGCCAGGTCGACGGTGATGCCGGCCGGCGCCTCGGGGGTGCCCTGGGCGAGCACCGGGTTCCCGAGGTTGATGGAGGCCCGCAGGACCCCGGTGGGGGCGAGGTCGGCGGCGATCGCGGCGATGTCGTGGTGCGTGGTCGTCATGGTTGCGGAGTCTAGGCACCGTCAGGCGAGCCAGAGGGCGCTGCGGCGGTGGCGTGCGGGCGGGATGTCGACCGTGTCGGCGGCGTCGGGGTCGAGCGGTGCGGGGCGGGTGCCGGGGGTGTCGGCGAGGCGGCGGGCGGCGGTGAGGCGGGCCCGGAGGGCCTGGCGGGCGCGGCGTTCGAGGAGGTTCGCCGCGTAGGTCAGGTCGTCGTGCTGGTGACGGGGCATCGCGTACACGCCGACGGCGCGGCGGACGCGCACGGGGCGGGGGCGGCGGCCGGCGCGGGTGGCGTCGGCGAGGGCGCGGGCGCTGTACCGGAGGTCGTACAGGACGACGGCACGCCAAGGTCCCCCTCCCGGCGTGTCCCACGTGTCGTGCCGCGGGAGGGAGAGGTGGTGTGCGGTGCGGGTCACGGAAGGGCTCCGTCCGTCGGTCACCGCCGGGGAGGTCCCGGCGGGCCAACGGAAGCCGCGGGGCCCGCGCGTGACGTGCTCGCGGGTCGTGCGGGTGCGGGGGCGCATGAGGGGGAGCCTACGCGGGGGAATCGCCGGGTGTGGCCGAATTTCGCAGGTCCCGGAGCGAATGATCTCAGCCATCCGCACGTGCTTCTGGAGGTGGAAATTCCATATGGCGGTGATCGTTCCGGATGGCTATTTCATCCGCCCTGACCTCGGGTTTCTCACATACAGGACGCGAAGATCGGAGTTGGTCTAGACATTTATTCCGGGGGGCGGGTAGGTTGCGGAACGCGAGTTCTCGTGAACGTTTGCACGACCCGAAAATCCGTCTTCGCATTGTGAGGGATCCTATGGTCAAGGCAATTGTCGGCATGGCGGACCGTGTTCTCGGTCGCGTTCTCCGCGAGGAGAGCGCCGAGGCGTACTGCGCCTGCCCCGCGGGCGGCAGCAGCTGGTGCTCCGGCTCCACGCTCTACGTCAAGGTCTGCTGTTCCTGGAACTGCGCGGTGGCCCCGTCCTGCGTCACCAAGTCGTACCCGGGCGACTGCTGACCGCGGCTTTCGCGCCCTGCGGTGAAACGCCCTCCCCGGTGCCGCTCCGCGCGGCCCGGGGAGGGTCCCGGCCGGCACATCCGACGGAGGAACGACCGTGACCGACTCCCTGATCCTGGCCTTCCGGTGCGTCGTGGCCGTCGTCTTCGCCGCCTCCGCTCTGGGGAAGGCGCGCGCCCCCGGCGCGTTCCGCACGACCGTCCGGGAGATGCGGCTCCTGCCACTGGGCACGGTCGGCGCCGTCGCCGTGGCGGTGCCCGTCCTGGAGGTGGTGCTCGCCGTCGCCGTGTGGGTGCCGGCCCTCACCACCTGGGCCTTCGCCGTCTCCTTCGGGCTGATCGCGGTCTTCACCGCGGCCCTGGCCTCGGTCCTCCGCCGGAAGATCGACACCTCCTGCTCCTGCTTCGGCGCCTCCCGCACCCGGGTCGGCCCGGCGCACCTCGTCCGCAACGCCGTCCTCCTGGGGGCGACCGCCACCGGATTCCTCGCCTCCCTCGCCGCGGGCGGGCCGGCGTCCGTCCCGGTGTCCGGCCCGTCCGACGTGGCCGGCGTCTTCACCGCCGTCCTCGGCGCGGTCTGCGTGAGCGCGCTCGTCCTCTCCACGGACCTGCTCGCCGACGTCTTCTCCGCCCCCGCCTCCGGAGCCGGCCGGCGGACCCCCTCCTGACGGCGCCCCGGCACGACCGGACGGCGCCCGGCCCGACCGGACGACGCCCACCCTCCCGCACCCGCCGATAAACCAAGCGAGGCCCTTTCCATGCTTGTCGCCGCCGTCGTGCTGATCGGCTGTCTCTCCGTCTTCAACCTCTTCCTGCTGCTCGCTCTCGCACGCCGCACCTCCGGCTCCGCCGGGAATTCCGGCGAATACGTCTCCGACGCCCCGGAGAACAAACTCCCGGACGGTTCCCCGGTTCCCGCATTCCAGACCGTCACGCATTCCGGGGAAGAAATCGGCCGGAATTCCGTCGCGCCCGGATCCGTCATCGGATTCCTCTCCACCACCTGCACGCCCTGCGTCGAGCAGGCACCGGAATTCGCCCGCATGGCGAAGGACTTCCCAGGTGGCCGGGATCATGTGCTCGTCTTCCTCAAGGGCGGCGGCCCCGAGCGGCAGCGGATGATCGAGCTGCTCGACCCCGTGGCCCGCGTCGTCACCGAGGCCGCAGGCTCCGAGGGCGCCTCGGCCTCCTTCGGCATCGTCCGCTGGCCCAGCTACCTCGACGTCGACTCCGACGGCCGGATCAGCGACCGCGGCCAGGTCGCCGCCGCCCCGACGGCGTCCGCCTCCCGGTGAACGGCCCCTCTCCCGCCGGCCGCAAGGACGTGGCCCGGGCCGGGCGGACCGCCGCCGGGCTCGCCTGGCGGGCCGGGCGGGGCGCGCTCCTGCTCTACCTGACGGGGAGCGTCGTCGCGGGGCTGCTGCCCGCCGCGGCCGCGCTCCTCGTCCGCGAGCTGTTCGACGCGATGACCCAGCACCGGCCCACCGACGCCCTCGTCCGCATCGCCGTCCTCCTGGTGGGGGTCAGCCTCGGCATCGCGCTCGTCCCGGCCGTCACCGACTTCCTCCGCGAGCAGCACGCCCGGCGGGTCCAGCTCCGCGTCCAGGACGAGCTGTTCGAGGGCGTCAACCGCCTTCCCGGACTGCGGTACTTCGAGAACCCGGCCTTCCAGGACGAGCTGCGGCTCGCCCAGGAGGCCGGCTCCTCCGCGCCCGGCATGCTGATCGGCTCGGCCGTCGGCGGTGTCCAGGCGCTGGTGACCTTCCTCGGCTTCCTGATCACGGTCTGCGTGCTCAACCCGCTGCTCGGCGCGCTGACCGTCGTCATGGCGCTGCCGACCTTCCGGACCCAGCTCACCGCGGGCCGCCGGCGGGCCGCCGTCATCCGGGACATCGTGGCGCGCAGCCGCCGCCAGATGTTCTACGCGAGCCTGCTGACCGACATCGACGCGGTGAAGGAGATCCGGCTCTTCGGGCTCCAGGACCACTTCAAGGACCGGGCCCGGGCCGAACTGGCCTCCGCGTCCGAGGCCGAGCGCCGCACCGAACTCCGCAACCTCGTCCGGGGGGTTCCCCCGTCCGTGCTCGGCGTGGCGGTCTACGGCGCGGGGCTCGTCTGGGTGGTCGGGGCCGTCGGCGCCGGTTCGCTCTCCGTCGGCGACGTCTCCGTCTTCCTCGCCGCCACCGCCGCCATCCAGACCGGCGTCGGGCAGCTGGCGAACACCGGCAGCAACGCCTACCAGGCCCTCCTCACCTTCGTCTCCTACCGGGCCCTGCGCGACATGACCCCCGACCTGCGGCAGCTGGAAGGACCGGCCGAGGAGCCCGGCCCGCTGCGCTCCTCGATCACCTTCGAGAACGTCTGGTTCCGGTACGACGACGCCTCGCCGTGGGTGCTGCGCGGGGTGGACCTGACGCTCACCGCCGGCGCGGCGACCGCGCTCGTCGGCCTGAACGGCGCCGGCAAGAGCACGCTGGTGAAGCTGCTGTGCCGGCTGTACGACCCGACCGAGGGCCGCATCCTCTGGGACGGCACCGACATCCGCCGCTTCACCCCGGACGCGTACCGCCGCCGGATCGGCGTCGTCTTCCAGGACTACTGCCGGTACGACCTCACCGCCCGCGAGAACGTCGGTCTCGGGCGGCTCGACCGGGCGGGCGACACCGGGGCGGTCACCGGGGCGGCGCGGGCCGCCGGCGTCCACGACCGGCTCACCCGGCTGCCCGCCGGCTACGACACCCTCCTCAGCCGGATCTTCGTCCCGGACGGGGAGCAGGGCGCCGGCTTCGGCGGGCAGTCCCTCTCCGGCGGCGAGTGGCAGCGCGTGGCGGTGGCCCGGGCGTTCATGCGCGCCGACGCCGACCTGCTGATCCTCGACGAGCCCAGCGCCGGCCTGGACGCGGAGGCCGAGAAGGAGATCCACGACAGCCTGCGCGCCCTGCGGGGCGGCGCGACCGGCGTGGTGATCTCGCACCGGCTGAGCGCCGTCCGCGACGCCGGCCGCATCGTCGTCCTCGGCGACGGACGGGTGGTCGAGGAGGGGACGCACGAGACGCTGATGGACCGGGGCGGCCGGTACGCGGAGCTGTTCACGCTCCAGGCGGACGGCTACCGTACCGACGCGCCGGGCCCCGTCCCGGACCCCGTGCCCTGAGGAGGGGTGACGTGTACGTGTTCCTGGGCGTGACCGCGGGCCTCGCGCTGGTCCTGGTGCTGCTGCGCCGCTTCCTCTCCCGGCTCCGGATCAACGGGCCGAGCATGATGCCGGCGCTGCGGGACGGCCAGCGGGTCCTCGTCGTCCGGAGCGGCGCGGCCCGGCTGCGTACCGGCCGGATCGTCGTCGTGGCCCCGCCCGAGGGGCTCGTGCGCCCCCGCCGGGACGCCGGCCCGGCCGCCCGGCCGCCGCTGGTGGTGAAGCGGGTCGCCGCGCTCGCCGGGGAACCGGTCCCGCCCGAGGTGTGCGCCGCGGCCGGTGTCGCGGAGGGCTCCCTCGTCCCGCCGGGCCGGGTCGCCCTGCTCGGCGACAACCCGGCCTTCAGCACGGACTCCCGCTTCTGGGGCCTGCTGCCGGTGTCCAGCGTCATCGGCGTCGTCCTCGACAAGGCGGCGTGACGGCGTCCTCCGCCGGGCGGCGCGGGCCGGGGTCAGACCTTCACGGGTTCGGCCTCGGGGGTGTCCAGACCGGGCTGCGGGCCGCCGGCCGCCACCGGGTCCGGCGCCGGGGCGGCCGCCGCCTCCGGGTCCACGTCGAACTCCTCGATCAGCTCGCGGCTGAAGCCCCAGAAGTAGGTGGCGACGAAGCCGACGAGGTAGCCGACGAGCAGGCCGCCCGCGTAGATCGCGATCGTCGGGCCCAGGCCCTTGTTGCCGTCGAGGAGCGGGAAGAGCGCCCAGCCGGACGGGCCGATGGCGGTGGAGCCGACCTTGTCGCCCAGCATGCTGAAGAGGCCGACGAAGGCGCCTCCGGCCGCGCCGCCGACGCAGGCGGTGATGAAGGGGCGGCCCAGCGGGAGGGAGACGCCGTAGATCAGCGGTTCGCCGACGCCGAGGAAGCCGGCCGGGAGGGCGGACTTGATGGTGCGGCGGATGGAGCCGTTGCGGGGCAGCTTCAGGTAGACCGCCATGGCCGCGCCGACCTGGCCCGCGCCCGCCATCGCCAGGATCGGGAGGAGGACGGTGTAGCCCTGCTGCTCGATGAGGGTGGTGTGGATGGGGATGAGGGCCTGGTGGAGGCCGAGCATCACCAGCGGCAGGAAGAGGCCGCCGAGGAGGAGGCCGGCGCCGGCGCCCGCGTTCTCCAGGAGCCAGTTGGCGAAGTCGCCGATGGCCTGCGAGACCTCGCCGGCGACGAACATCAGGCCGAAGATCGTGACCAGTCCGGAGACGAGCACGGTGAGCGTCGGGGTGACCAGGACGTCCAGGGACTCCGGCACCCAGCGGCGGCACCACTTCTCCACGTACACGGCGAGGACGGCCGCGCCGAGGGCGCCGAGGACACCGCCCTGGCCGGGGGAGAGGGCCTGGCCGAAGACCTCGATCTTGGCGACGCCGGCATAGACGATGATGGCGGCGACCGCGCCGCCGAGGATCGGCGTGCCGCCGAACTCCTTGGCCGTGTTGTAGCCGACGAAGACCGCGATGAGGGCCATGAAGCCGCTCGCGACGGCGGCGAGCGCCGGGGTGACGCCGGGCAGCCAGCCGAGGTTGATCAGCAGGCCGTTGAGGCCGGCGATGATGCCGCAGCCGATGAGGGCGGGGATCAGCGGGACGAAGATGTTCGCGATCTTCCGGAGGAAGAGCTTGAACGGGGTCGCGTTCTTCGCCTTCCGGGCCGCCTTGAGGGCGGCGCCCTTGCCGGCGAGTTCCTCGGCGGTCGGCGTGTGCCGCGGCGCCCGCGCGGCCTCCTCGGCCACCAGGGCCTCGAACTCGGGGGTCACGCGGGCGACCGTGCCGGGGCCCAGGACGATCTGGTACGTGTCGTCCTCCACCACACCCATCACGGACGGCAGGGCCTTCAGGGCCTCGTCCTGGACGAGCGAGCGGTCGCGCAGACCCAGCCGGAGGCGGGTCATGCAGTGGGCCACGGAGGTGATGTTCCCGGCGCCGCCGACGAGGGGGAGGATCGCGGCGGCGGTGGCGCGGTTCTTGTCGTCTGTGCTCATGGTGCGGTGGTGCCTTCGGTACGGGGGTGGGGGGGCGGACGGCTCAGGTGGCCGGGTGCAGCGCCGCGCGCAGGTGGCCGCGGGAGTCCTTGAGCCGCTGGGCCGCGGTGGCGGCGTCGACGTCGGCGAGGAGGATCAGGATGGCGTTCTTCACCTCTCCCTCGGCGGCGGCGAGGGCGGCCTCGATCTGCTCGTCGGGGGCGCCGGTCGCGAGCGCGACGATGCGGCGCGAGCGGGCCTGGAGCTTCTCGTTGGAGGCGCGGACGTCGACCATGAGGTTCCCGTAGGTCTTGCCCAGCCGGATCATGGTGATCGTCGAGATCATGTTGAGGACGAGCTTCTGGGCCGTGCCGGCCTTCAGCCGGGTGGAGCCGGTGAGGAGTTCGGGCCCGGCGACGACCTCGATGCCGTGCTCGGCGGCGGCCGCCAGCGCGCTGTCCGCGTTGCAGGACAGGCCGATGGTGAGCGCTCCGGCGGCGCGGGCGTGCTCGACGGCGCCGATGGCGTACGGGGTGCGGCCGGAGGCGGAGACGCCGACCACGGTGTCGTCGGGGCCGACGCCGAGGGCGTCGAGGTCGGCGGCGGCGAGCTCCTTGGAGTCCTCGGCGCCCTCGACGGCCTGGACCATGGCGGAGGGGCCGCCCGCGATCAGGCCGACGACCTGGGAGGGGTCGGTGTTGAAGGTGGGCGGGCACTCGCTGGCGTCGAGGACGCCGAGCCGTCCGGCGGTGCCGGCGCCCAGGTAGAGCAGCCGGCCGCCGCGGGCCATCCGCTCGGCGGTGGCGTCGATGGCCGCGGCGATCGCGGGCAGCTGCCGGGCCACGGCGGCGGGGACGGACTGGTCCTCGCCGTTCATGAGGCCGGCGATCTCCAGGGTGGACAGCCGGTCGATCTCGGCCAGTTCGGGACGGAACGCCTCGGTGGTGAGGGTGGCCAGCTGGGCGCGGAGTTCGGAGTACGTGGTGGACACGGGCGGCTGCTCTTTCATGGTGTCGTCCCCGGCGGGTCCGGGGCCTCAGCGGGTGGTGCGGGGCGAGTGGCGGTGGGCGAGGGCTTCGTACGAGGCCGCGAGGGCAGGGGCCGCGGTCTCGTACGTGCGCTGGGTGACGCAGGTGAACAGGCAGTCCACGACCAGGAGCTGGCTGGTGCGGGACGACATGGCTGCCGGTCTCAGCTCGCTCTCGCGGGCGGTGGAGGTGGTCAGCACGTGGTCGGCGTACTGGCTGACCGGACCGTCCGGGCGGCCGGTGATCGCGACCGTGGTGGCACCGTGCTCGAAGGCGACCCGGAGCGGTTCTATGACGTCGCCGGTGGAGCCGGAGTGGGTGATGGCGAGGGCCACGTCGCCGGAGCGGAGCTGCACGGCGTTGGTGACGGCGAGGTGCGGGTCGCTGTGGGCGTGGGCGACGAGCCCGATCCGGAGCAGCTTCTGCACGAGGTCCTGGGCGACGAGGCCGGAGGCGCCGACGCCGTACACGTCGATGCGGCGGGCCGTGGCGCAGGCGGCGGCGACGGCGCCGAGCTGGACGGTGTCGAGGGCGGCGGCGGTGTCGGCGAGGGTCTGCCGCTCGTCGTGGGCGAGCTTGGCGACCACGTCGGCGACCGGGTCGTCGACGGCGATGTCGGCGGTGACGGAAGGGGCCCGGCCCGACTGCTGCTGGGCGGCGAGGCCGGCGAGGGCGAGCCGCAGGTCGCGGTAGCCGGGGTAGCCGAGGAGGCGGGCGGTGCGGACGACGGTGGCCTCGCTGGTGCCGGTCAGTTCGGCGAGGCCGGTGACCGTGAGGGCGGCGCAGCCGGCGGGGTCCCCGGCGACGGCCTCGGCGACCCGCTGCATGGAGCGGGTCATGGAAGGGGAGAGGGTCCGCACCTTGGCGGCGAGCGCGGCGGGGGCGGGGGGCGCCTCGCCGCTGAAAGTTTCCTTCACATCATTCGTCACGCTTGAAAGATACTTTCACCACGGCCGGCGGACAAGAGCCCGTACGGCCCGGACGGGGAGGGGACCTTCGTCCTTCCGGGGGCGGCGGGGGACAATGAGCCCATGGACGACATCGACCCCGTGGAGCAGGCGCTGCACGCCGCCCGCGCGCTGGTGCTGGCCGACCTCGCGGCCCGTGACGTGGCCGCGGCCCAGGTCGTGTCGATGGTGGAGGACGCGGTCACGCACCGCCGCTGGTGGGTCGAGCAGTGGCCCGAAGGCGCCGAGTACGTGGCGGGCCTCGTGGCCCAGGACGTCCAGGACGCCCTCCTGGAGCGCTACGGCCGCTGGCCCCTGTGCCCCGTCTGCTCCTCCGGCGACCCCCACGCCCTCGACGTGGAACCGGAACTGGGCCCCGACCCGCACTGGGTCTGCGCCAAACAGGGCGTGGTGGTGGCCCGGGTGGGCGGGCTGACGTGACGGGCCTCCGTGCCGGGGAGGGGGCCTGACATGGCCCTCTACATCGACCCCCCGACCTGGCCCGGCCACGGGCGCATGTGGTCGCACCTGGTCAGCGACGTCTCCTTCGAGGAGCTCCACGCCTTCGCCGCCTCGATCGGCGCCCCGCCGCGCGGCTTCGAGCGCGACCACTACGACATCCCCTCCGACCACTACGAGGCCGCGGTGGCCGCCGGCGCCGTCCCGGTCGGCTCCAAGGAACTCCTCCACCGCCTCACCGCCGCCGGCCTGCGCCGGCCGAAGGGCCGGCGGGCGGAGGGATGAGCGGGGTCGCCGCCAGGGCGCCCGGCGACGGACGGCGGCGCCGCGCGCGGGACGCGCGAAGGGCCGCACCGGACGGTGCGGCCCCTG
>NZ_JBHVRX010000027.1:0-109800 GCF_042885515.1 Streptomyces sp. NPDC058052
CCGCCGCACCCACCACATGCTCACAGTTGTCCAGCAACAACAGCATCCGCCGCCCCGCACAATGCTCGACGAGACGCGACAACGGATCCCCGCCGAGGAGGTCGTCGGCTCCCCTGAGGTGCGTCTCGCGGGCGCCGAGCGCGGTGAGGACGGCGCCGGGGACCTCGGACTCCTCGCGCACGGAGGCGAGTTCGGCGAGGTGCACGGCTCCGTCGCCGGTGTACGCCTCCGCCGCCTCCAGCGCCAGCCGGGTCTTGCCGACACCGCCGGGCCCGAGCAGGGTCACCAGCCGCCCGGACGCCAACGCGGCTCCCACGTCGGCGAGTTCCCGGTCACGGCCGATGAAGGAGGTGAGCCGGGCCGGCAGCGGCGGGGCCGCGGACACCGGGGCGGGGGCGGGTGCCGCGCCGGCGAGCAGTTCCTCGTGGAGGGACCGGAGTTCGGGCCCCGGGTCGGTGCCGAGGCGGCCGGCGAGGGTCCGGCGGACCTCCTCGTACGCGGCCAGCGCCTCCGCGGCCCGGCCCGTCTCCCGCAGCGCCCGGATCCGCAGCACCTGGAGGGGCTCGTCCAGGGGGCGGGTCGCGGCGAGGGCGGTGAGCGGGGCGAGCGCGCCGGCGGCGCGGCCGAGGGCGAGGTCGGCGGCGAGGCGGTCGCGGCGGGCCTCCCCGTGCCGCTGCTCGACGCGCAGGACGAGGGGGTCGCCGGCGCGGCCGGGCAGGTCGGCCAGGGCGGGACCGCGCCACAGCCCCAGGGCCTCGTCGAGGAGCGCCGCCGCCCGCCCGGCGTCCCCGGCCGCGAGCGCCGCGGAGCCCTCGGCGGCCAGCCGCTCGAAGCGGAACAGATCGACGTCCTCGGGTGCGGCGGCGAGCCGGTAGCCACCCGGTGCCGAGGCGACCGCGGCGGGACCGAGGATCCTGCGGAGCCGGGAGACGAGGGCCTGGAGGGCGGCCGCGGCGTCCTCGGGGCCGGCGTCGTCGGCCCATACCTGGGCGGCGAGGGCGGCGGCCCCCACGGGACGGCCGCCGGCGGCGGCGAGTGCGGCGAAGAGGGCGCCCAGGCGGGCACCGCGCACCGGGCCCTCCGTGCCGTCGGCGTGGGGGGCACGGCCGGGACCGAGGACGCGGTAGAGGGGCTGCACCGCCCCATTCTGCCCCGGCCGCCGCCCGGCCCCGCCGGCGCTCCGCGCCTCCCCCGGGCGGGCGCACCCGGTGCGCCACGCCGTGTCGCAGCCATGGCGTCGGCGGGGTGCGGGTTCGACAATGGGGGGGATGACCGAAGACGATCCGCGTGCGCTCGGAGGCGGGATCGGGCCCGCCGAGTGGCTCGCCATGAACCGGACCGGCAGCTTCGACTGGGATCTCGACACGGGCACCATCGATGTCGACACGTCCGGGCTGCTGGTCTTCGGTGTGTCCCCCGACGGCTTCGACGGGCGGCCGGCGACGCTCGTGGAGCGGCTCGACCCGGCGGAACGGATGCGCCTGGACCGTGTCGTGCGGGCCGCGGTGACCAGCGGCGACGCCTCGTACAGCACGCACTTCCCGATCCCGCAGGACGACGGGACACCCCATTGGACGCATGTGCTGGCGCGGATCCTGCGGGACGGGGACGGGCGGGCGCACCGGATCGTGGGGGCGGTGCGGGACACCACCGCCGAGGTGTCGCACGCGGCTTTCGTGCAGCAGCTGGAGAAGCGCCGCGAGATGCAGACGAGCATCGTCGAGCGGACCACGCACGCGCTGTCGCGGGCGGTGACCGTGGACGACGTGACGGCCGCGCTGACGGGGCCCGGCGGGCTCGCGCGGCTGGGCGCGGACGGTCTCGCGCTCGGTCTGGTCGAGAACGGTTCGCTGAACGTGATCGCGCTCAGCGGGGACTCCCTGGACGTGCTCGACGGGCTGCGCATGCGGCGGCTCGACCGGGGGCTGCCGCTGGCGGAGGCGGTGCTGAGCGGCCGGCCGCGGTTCGTGTCCTCGTTCCCCACACTGGGACGGGACTTCCCCGAACTGGCCCCGTATCTGGACCGGCTGCCGTTCCGGGCGGCCTGCTATCTGCCGCTGGTGGCGCAGGCGCGCTCGCTGGGCGGGATGGCGCTGTTCTACCGGGGGCGGACGGCGTTCACGGCCGACGAGCGGAACCTGGCCCTCGGGCTCGCGGCGATCGTGGCCCAGTCGCTCCAGCGGGCGATCCTCTTCGACGAGGAGCGCGAGCTGGCGACCGGGCTCCAGGAGACGATGCTGCCGCGCCGGATCCCGGAGATCTCCGGCGGCGAGATCGCGGTCCGGTACCACGCGGCGTGGAGCGGCCGGCAGGTCGGCGGCGACTGGTACGACGTGATCGCGCTGCCGCGCGGCCGGGTCGGGATCGTCGTCGGCGACGTGCAGGGGCACGACACCCACGCGGCGGCCATCATGGGCCAGCTGCGGATCGCGCTGCGGGCGTACGCCGGCGAGGGCCACGCCCCTTCCACGGTCCTGGCGCGGGCCTCCCGGTTCCTCGCGGAGCTGGACACCAACCGCTTCGCGACCTGCACCTACGCCCAGGTGGACCTGGCGAGCGGGACGGTGAGGGCCGTCCGGGCCGGGCACCTGGGGCCGCTGATCCGGCACACCGACGGGCGGGTGGGGCAGCCGAAGCTGCGCGGCGGGCTGCCGCTCGGGCTGGCCACGGTCTTCGGCGAGGAGGAGTTCCCGGAGACCCGGCTGGACCTGGTGCCGGGCGAGACGCTGGTGCTGTGCACGGACGGGCTGGTGGAGCAGCCGGGGACCGACATCGAGGCGGGGCTCGCCGCCCTGTCGGAGGCGGTGAGCAGCGGGCCGCCGCAGGCGGAGGCGCTGGCCGACCACCTGTCGGAGCGGCTGTGGGAGCGGTGGGGTTCCGGCGACGACGTGGCGCTGCTGGTGCTGCGGCGGAGCCCGGACCCGGGCACGCAGCGGGCGCCGCGCATCCACCAGTACATCCACCAGGCCGATCCGCAGGGGCTCTCGGACGCGCGGGCGGCCGTGGGGCAGGCGCTGCGCGACTGGGGCATGCCGGAACTCGCCGACGACGCCGAGCTGTTGACGGGCGAGCTGCTGGTGAACGTGCTGCTGCACACCGAGGGAGGCGCGGTGCTCACCCTGGAGGTGCTGCCGGAGCCGGTGCGGCGGGTGCGGCTCTCGGTGCAGGACCGGTCGAGCGCCTGGCCGCGCCGGCGCACCCCGGGCGAGGCGGCGACCTCCGGCCGGGGGCTGCTCCTCATGGACGCGCTGGCCTCGCGCTGGGGCGTGGAGCCGCGTGGCGAGGGCAAGGCCGTGTGGTGCGAGATCGGTCCGGCGCCGGTGGGCGCGGACGTGTCGGGCGGCGGCTGAGGAACCGGTCATGGACCCTGTGGCGGCGTTGAACCGGATCGCGTTCCTGCTGGAGCGGGGCGGCGCCCCGGCGTACCGGGCGCGGGCCTTCCGGACGGCCGCGGCGGCGGTCGGGGCGCTGCCGGAGGGCGAGGCGGAGCGGCGGGCGGCGGCGGGCACGCTGGAGTCCCTGAAGGGGGTCGGGCCGAAGACGGCCGCCGTGGTGCGGGAGGCGGTGGAGGGCCGGGTGCCGGAGTATCTGGCCGGCCTGGAGACCGAGTTGGCGGACTCGCTGGAGGTGGAGCCCGCGGAACCGGACGGCGGGCGGGAGCTGCGGGCGGCGCTGCGCGGGGACTGCCACCTCCACTCGGACTGGTCGGACGGCGGGGCGTCGATCGAGGCGATGGGACGCGCCGCGATCGAACTGGGCCACGCGTGGGCGGTGCTGACGGACCATTCACCGCGGCTGACCGTGGCCCGGGGCCTGTCGCCGGAACGGCTGCGGGAGCAACTGGACGTGGTGGCGGGGCTGAACGAGCAGTGGGCGCCCTTCCGGCTGCTGACCGGCATCGAGTGCGACATCCTCGACGACGGCTCCCTCGACCAGGAGCCCGAACTCCTCGGCCGGCTCGACCTGGTGGTGGGATCGGTCCACTCGAAGCTGCGGATGGACGCGCGGGCCATGACCCGGCGGATGGAGAAGGCCGTGCGGAACCCGCTGATGGACGTCCTCGGCCACTGCACCGGCCGGCTGGTCGCGGGCGGGCGGCTGCGGCCCGAGTCGGAGTTCGACGCGGAGCGGGTCTTCGCGGCGTGCGCGGAGTCGGGGACCGCGGTGGAGATCAACAGCCGCCCGGAGCGGCTCGACCCGCCGCGCCGGCTGCTGCGGCTCGCGGTGGAGGCGGGGGCGTACCTGGCGATCGACACGGACGCGCACGCGCCGGGCCAGCTGGCCTGGCAGCTCCTCGGCTGCGCGCGGGCGGAGGAGTGCGGCGTACCGGCCGGGCGGGTGATCAACACGTGGGAGGCGGACCGGCTGCTGGCCTGGGCCGGGGCGTAGCCGGGGCGGCGGGGTGCGACCGGGGCGGGTCCGGCTCGTTGTGCCGACCGTGAAGAGACGCATTCTCCCGACCGTGAAGAGACGCACCCTCCCGACCGTGAAGCGACGCACCCTCCCGCCCGGGAAGAAGCGCGCCCTCGTCCTGTCCTCGCTCGGCGCGGTCCTGCTGGCCGGGGGCGGCGCGACCTGGTACGCCGCCGATGCCGCGGCCGACGTCGCCGTCGTGTCCTGCTTCTGCCCGCACGGCAGGGAGTCGGCGGCGCGCATCGCCGCCGACTCCCGGGTGCTGGTGGCGGGCACGGTGCGGGACGTACGGGCCTTCCGGCGGCCGGACCTCCGGGGCGAGGGGCCGCGGCGGGTGGTGCGGGCCCGGCTGGTGGTCGACGCCGCCTTCAAGCACGCGGTCCCCTCGCCCGAGGGCATCTCGGCGGGCACCGTTCTGGACGTGGAGCAGTCGGACGATCCGTACGAGGGGTTCTGGGCGTCCCTGTCCGAGGGCCGGCGCTACACCGTGTCGCTGTCGCCGTGGACGCGCGCGGACGGCTCGTCGTACGACGTGGAGGCCGTCGAGGAGACACCGGACCGGGCGGCGGGCGACGCGCGGTGGCGGGTCGCGGCGGCCGACGGGGAACGGCTGCCGGACCCGTGCGACGCGGTCGAGGCGCGGTACCGCGAGGAGTACGGGGTGGACGACGTGTTCCTGGACTGGCTGACGTGACGTGCCCCGCCGGCCGCCGGCGCGGGAGGCGCCGGCGGCCGGCGGTCAGGCGCGCTGCCAGACCGTCGTGACGTTGCAGAACTCCTTGATGCCGTGGCCGGACAGCTCGCGCCCGTAGCCGGAGCGCTTGACGCCGCCGAAGGGGAGCGCCGGGTGGGAGGCGGTCATGCCGTTGACGAAGACGCCGCCGGCCTGGAGGTCCCGGACGAAGAAGTCGACGTCCTCGTCCCGCCGTGTCCACACGTTGGAACTGAGCCCGAACGGCGAGTCGTTGGCGACCGTCACCGCCTCCTCCGCGTCCCGGACCGCGTAGACGGTGGCGACGGGGCCGAAGGTCTCCTCCTGGTGGATCCGCATGGCGGGGGTGATGCCGGTGAGGACGGTGGGGCGGTAGTACCAGCCGCGGACGAGCTCCGGTTCCGCGGGCCGGTGGCCGCCGCAGAGGGCGGTGGCGCCGAGCCGTACGGCGTCGTCGACGAGTTCCTCCAGGTCGGCGCGGCCCTTCTCGGTGGCGAGCGGGCCGACGTCGGTGGCCTCGTCGAGGGGGTCGCCGACGGTGAGGGCGTTCATCGCGGCGGTGAAGCGCTCGGTGAAGTCCTCGTAGACGTCCTCGTGGACGATGAACCGCTTGGCGGCGATGCAGGACTGGCCGTTGTTCTGCACCCGCGCGGTGACGGCGGTCTTCACGGCCCGGACGATGTCCGCGGACGGCATCACGATGAAGGGGTCGCTGCCGCCCAGCTCCAGGACGGTCTTCTTGACGACGTCGCCGGCGACGGAGGCGACGGCCCGGCCGGCCGGCTCGCTGCCGGTGAGGGTGGCGGCGGCGACGCGCGGGTCGCGGAGCACCGCCTCGACCTCTCCGGAGCCGATGAGGAGGGTCTGGAAGCAGCCGTCGGGGTAGCCGGCGCGGCGGAAGAGGTCGCCGAGGTAGAGCGCGGTCCTGGGCACGTTGGAGGCGTGTTTGAGGAGCCCGGTGTTGCCGGCCATGAGGGCGGGCGCGGCGAAGCGGATCACCTGCCAGAGCGGGAAGTTCCACGGCATGACGGCGAGGACCGGGCCGAGCGGCCGGTAGTGGACGCGGGCCCGGTCGGCGCCCGAGTCCCGGACGTCGCTCTCGGCCGGGTGCTCGTCGGCGAGGAGTTCCTCGGCGTGCTTGGCGTACCAGCGCATGGCCTTGGCGCACTTGCCCGCCTCGGCCCGGGAGGCGGTGAGGGGCTTGCCCATCTCCAGGGTCATGGTGCGGGCGATGTCCTCGGTGTCCTCGTCGAGGAGGGTGGCGGCGGCGCGCAGCAGGCGGGCCCGCTCGGCGAAGGGCGTGGTGCGCCAGTGGCGGAACGCCTCGTGGGCGGCGGCGATCCGCCGCTCCACCTCGTCCGGACCGTGCGCGTCGTAGGTGCGCAGCGTCTCGCCGGTGGCGGGGTTCACGGTGGCGATGGCCATGGCCTTCTCCTCCTGCGTCGGCCCCCACCGGAAACCTCCCGCTTCCGGGGCCGGGGCGCAAGGGGGGCGGGTGCGGTGGGGTGACGCACGCGCGCTTGGGGGGGGGATCCGCCCCGGGCGGGCCGGCGGGCCGCGCCGTCGCTCAGGGGACCAGCCAGGCCAGGGCCCCGTCGAGGTGGGCACGGAAGCCGGGGTCGCGGTACGCCTCCGCGGCGTGCCCGAGGGCGGTGAAGAGGAAGCGGCCCCGGTCGACGGTCCGGCACCAGGCGATCGGGTGGTCGTCGCCGAGCGTGCCGCCCTCGTACGCGGTCTCGTCGGCGCGCAGAAGGACGTGGACGCCGGAGGCGCGGGGGTGGGAGGTGTACTCGTACCACTCGTCCGTCCACTCCCAGCGGCGCGGCAGCGGGGCGGAGGCGGGGTGGGCGCCGTCCTCGACGAGGACGGCGCCGGGCTGGAGCGGGGGATGGCCGGCGAAGCGGGTGCCGAGGAGGTCGCCGTAGAAGGGCCAGTCGGGCTCGGCGTTGGCGGCGGCGTGGACGGCGAGCAGGGCGCCGCCGCCGCGCAGGTACGCCTCCAGGGCGGTGCGGCCCTCGGCGGTGAGGACGGTGCCGGTGGTGGAGAGCAGGACGACGAGGGCACGGCCGGCGAGCCTGTCGGCGGTGAAGGCGGCGGGGTCCTCGGTCGTCTCGGCGGTGAGCCCCCGGCCGGCCGCGAGTCCGGTGAGGGCGGCGGCGCCGTCGGGGATGGAGTCGTGCCGGTACCCGGCCGTGCGGGTGTAGACGAGGACGTCGGCGGTGGGCACGCGGGGCTCCTGGGGCGTCGGGGGCGGGGCGGTGGGGGTGGGACGTGGCTGGTGGGGCGGTGGGGGTGGGACGGGGCTGGTGGGCGATGGGGCGGTGGGGGCGGGCCGTCGGCGCGATGGATCGGGGCTGC
This sequence comes from Streptomyces sp. NPDC058052, assembly GCF_042885515.1. Lineage (NCBI taxonomy): Bacteria > Bacillati > Actinomycetota > Actinomycetes > Kitasatosporales > Streptomycetaceae > Streptomyces > Streptomyces sp. NPDC058052. The sequence goes on from NZ_JBHVRX010000027.1 coordinate 7,484, forward strand.
GGCGCGGGGTGGCGGGATGGCGGGACGGGCTGCGTCGGCGAGGGAGAACCCGCGACAGAAAGCGCTTTCCCCCTCTCCTCGCCGTGACCGTAGCCAGGAAAAACCCCGTGCCGCAAGCCCGTCGTCTCAGGCACACTCCCCCGCATGACAACGCCCTTCACCTCCCGCCCGTCCGCCGGCCCGCTCCACGCGACCGCCGTACGGGCGCTGGCGCACGTGGAAGCCCGTTCGTCAGGGGCGCCGCTGGACCCGGCCCTGCGGGTCACGCTCAACTTCCACCCGCACTTCCTGGACGCGCTGGCCGAGGAGGGCGTCTACCGCTCGCAGTTCGTGACCGGGACCAGCAACGGCGGGCTCACCGCCCGGCCCGGCGGCGACCGCTGGCGGTGGGAGAGCCGGATCTTCGGCGGCGCGTACGACGCGGCCCCGGCCCACGAGCGCCCGGTCTACGGGGCGCTCGACTTCCGCCGCCGCCCCTACGGCGCCGCGCCCCGCTTCGGCTCCGCCCATCTGCGTCTGACGCCGGAGGCCACCGCACGGACGAGTTTCTGCTACCCCGACAGCTTCCTGGAGCCCGCCGACTTCGGTGTGGCGTCCCGGATGGGGCTGGTGGCGCTGGCGGAGGCGGACGGGCGCGATCCGCTCGACGACTACGTCGAGGCGCAGGTCCACGGCCCGGTCGAGCTCGCGCGGGACGTGGAGGCGCTGGTCCTGGACCCGAGCCACCGGGGCACCGCCGTGGAGGAGGCGGCCCGGCGGCTGCCGTGCCCGGTCGAGTGGCACGACGGCTTCCGGCTCACCGTCGCCGAGCTGCGCCGCCATCCGGACTTCCGCGGCCCCGAGTACGTCGCGCTCGGCGCCCGCATCGCCGTCGACGGCCTGCTCGACCCGCGGATCGTCCAGGAGGCGTCCCTGTCGGGCGCGTACGACCCCCAGGACGTCAAGCGGGTCTGGCACTACCTGGCCCGCTTCGGGGCACCGGAGGCGTGACGCCCGCGCCCGGCGCCCGGCGGGCGCGGACGGGCCGGCGCACGGCGGCGCCGAAGGGTCCGCCTCGGCCGGCGGTTCCGCTCCGGCCGGGTCGTCCGCCTCAGCCGAGCAGCCGCCCGGTGACGGCCCGCTCCAGGATTCCCCCGGCGCCGTCCGGCTCCACCCGGTGGAGCCGCGCCCGCGCACGACGGGTCACCACGTCCGCGGGCCGTCCCCCGGCGAAGAGCACGCCCACACCGTCGCCCATGGCCCACCCGGCCGGCAGCGCGCCGCCGGCCACCGCGGCGCGGTACGACGGACGGCGGCCGGGCTCCCGTCGTCGTGGGGGCAGACCGAGCCCGCAGCGGGCCCAGACGGTCGGGCAGGTGCGTCAGCGGACCGAAGGAGTCGGTGTGCGAGCCCTCGGCCCAGCAGTTCGCGCGCGCTGACGCCGCAGAGCAGCGTCCCGCGTGCCGGCGCCTCGTCCAGGATCCGGTCGACCCCGTGGGCGCGCCCGCCAGTCGTCCAGGGGCCCGTCGTCGTCGGTGGAGAACCCTCCGCCGAGGAGGGCCAGGCGGGGTTCGGGTGGGTCGGACACGGGCCGTCTCTCCTTCGTGCGGGTACGCGCGCGTGGGGCCCACCCTGCCCGCGCGCGGAAGGCGGCCGCCACCGAACAGCGCGGGCGCGCGCGGGAGTCGGCGGTCCGTCCGTCCGTCCGGTGCATTGATGGATCGGATACACCTCTGTATCTTTTCGGCTCGCCGCGCACCCTCCTCCGCATCCCCTGGAGCCGCCATGAGCACCGTGCCGCCCGCCCTCGCCGCCGTCGTCGGCCCGCTGCCCGACGGGGTGGAGCTGCCGCTGCCGCCGACGTTCGGGAGCGTCGAGGAGGAGCGCCGGTACCGCAAGGAGCAGTTGGCTGCCGGGTTCCGGATCTTCGGGCGGTTCGGGTTCTCCGAGGGGGTCGCCGGGCACATCACGGTCCGCGACCCGGGCGACCCGGACGCCTTCTGGGTCAACCCGTTCGGCATGAGCTTCAGCCAGATCAAGGCGTCCGACCTGATCCTCGTCGACCACGAGGGACGGGTCCTGGAAGGGCGCCGGCCGGTGAACCGGGCCGCGTTCGTCATCCACTCGCGCGTGCACGCGGCCCGGCCCGACGCGGTCGCGGCGGCGCACTCGCACTCGCTGCACGGGAAGGCGTTCTCCAGCCTGGGCGTCCCGCTGGATCCGATCACCCAGGACGCCTGCGCGTTCTTCGAGGACCACGGCATCTACGACGACTACCGGGGCGTGGTCAACGAGACCGAGGAGGGCGAGCGGGTCGCCAAGGCGCTCGGCGACCACAAGGCGGTGATCCTGAAGAACCACGGGCTGCTGACGGTGGGCCACTCCGTCGCCGAGGCCGTGTGGTGGTTCGTCACCATGGAGCGGTCCTGCCAGGCGCAGCTCCTGGCGATGGCGGCCGGGACCCCGCAGCTGATCGACCGGGAGACGGCTCTGCTCACCCGGGGGCAGATCGGCGGCCACCTGGCGGGCTGGTTCCAGGCCCGGCCGCTGTGGGATCAGATCGAGGCGTCCGACCCGGACCTGTTCGGCTGAGTCCGGCGCGCGGGCCGGGTCGAGACCTCCAGGAGCGGGGGCAGGAACTGCCGCTCCAGGTCGCCCGGCGGCAGCGCCTCCGGCTCCACGTAGCTCTGCGCGAGGCCGCCCTCGCGCAGGGCGATGAGCAGCCGGGCGAACCGGTCGGCGTCCACGGTCAGTTCGCGGCCCGCCCGGCGCAGCACGAGGGTGAGGCCGCGGGCGATCTCGGCCCGCAGCCGCTCGTCGTGCCGGGCCAGCACCCAGGCCGCCTGCGGGTCACGGATGGCGTGGAGGGTGAACTCGGTGGTGACCAGGTACCAGTCCCGCTCGTCCGGCTCGATGGTGGCGGCCAGCTCCGCGAGCCGGGTCAGGGTGTACTCCTCCGCGGTGAGCGCGTCGATGGCGGCGGCGAGGCGCCGCACGGTCCGCTCGCTGTGCTCGTCGAAGAGGGCGAGGAAGAGCTCTTCCTTGCTGGCGAAGTTCGAGTAGTACGCGCCGCGCGTGTACCCGGCGCGGTCGCAGATCTGCTCGATGGTGGTGGCGTGGAAACCGTGCTCGGCGAAGGTCTCCAGCGCGGCCTTCAGGAGCGCCGCCCGGGTGCGCGGCCGCCGTCTCGTGACGCCCTTCGGCACGTCCGCGTCCTCCCGTCGGTCCGGCGCCGCTCCCCGCGGCGCCCGGCGCCCACCCTACCCGCGCGCCGCACCCCGCCCCAGGCCCGGCGCCGGGCGGGCCGGGGCACCGGCGGATAGGATTCACGCATGGGAGAGCGGCCGGTCGCGCCCGCCGCACCCGGCCTGGACCTGCTCGTCGACGGCGTCACGACGCGCATGGACCCGGGCCGCGTCTACCGCGTCGGGCGTGACCCCACCAGCGACATCGTGCTCTCGGACGCCCGGGCGTCCTGGCACCACGCGGTGCTCCGCGCCGCCGGCGGCCAGTGGACGCTCGCCGACGAGGACAGCACCAACGGCACCTACGCCGACGGCGTGCGGGTGCGGATCCCCCGGGTCGTCGGACCGGGCACGGTGGTCCGTTTCGGGCATCCGCAGGACGGTCCCCGCGCCGTCCTCACCACACCCCCCGGCATGGCGCCCCCCGTCTCCGGGCCGTCGACGTCCGGGCAGGACGATGTCTCCGCGCCCCCCGTGCCCTCCGCGCCCTCCGCGCCCTCCGTGCCCTCCGTGCCCTCCGCGGCCGGGCCGTCGGCCGTCTCCGAGCCGCCGGTCTCCGCGCCCGCCTCCGCGCCACCCGCCTCCGAGCCGCCCGCCTCCGCGCCCTTCGTGGCCGAGCCTCCCGCCGGGCAGCCCGTCCGCCCGGCGGCCGCACCACCCCCCTCGCCCCCACCGACCTCCTCCCCGGCGCCCCCGGCCGCGGAGCCCGTACCCCGGGAACAGCAGCCGGGCGGCGGGGCGGCGGACGTGCCGCGGCCCGCCGGGGTGTCCCGGCCCGGGGCGACCGGGACGTTCCGGCGGCCGACGGCGGTGCGGCCGCTGCCCGAGCACACCGTGCGGATCGGACGGGCGCCGGACAACGACGTCGTCGTCGCGGACCTGGTGGTCTCCCGGCACCACGCGGAGCTCATCGCCCGGCCCGACGGCACCTACTGGATCCACGACCTCGGCAGTCACAACGGCACCTTCCTCAACGGCCGTCCCGTGGTCGATCCGGTACGGGTCACGGCGGACGACATCGTCGGCATCGGCCGCAGCGCGTTCTGCCTGGCCGGCGGGCAGCTCGTCGAGTTCACCGACACCGGCGAGATCTCGCTGGACGTGCAGGAGCTGGCCGTCACCGTCGACCGCGGCCGCAAGACCCTCCTCGACGGGGTGTCCTTCCCGGTCGGCGAGAAATCGCTGCTCGCCGTCGTCGGCCCGTCCGGGGCCGGCAAGTCCACCCTGCTCGGGGCGCTCACCGGGCAGCGGCCCGCCGACCGGGGCACGGTCCTCTACGACGGACGCGACCTCTACCGGGACTACGCCGAACTGCGCCAGCGCATCGGGCTCGTCCCGCAGGACGACATCCTGCACCTCCAGCTGACCGTCCGGCGCGCCCTCGCGTACGCGGCCGAGCTGCGCTTCCCCGGCGACACGGCGCCCGCCGAGCGGCACGCGCGCGTGGAGGAGGTGATCGGCGAGCTGGGCCTCACCGAACGCGCCGACCAGCCGATCCACAGCCTCTCCGGCGGGCAGCGCAAACGCGTCAGCGTCGCCCTGGAACTCCTCACGAAGCCGTCCCTGCTCTTCCTCGACGAGCCGACCTCCGGCCTCGACCCGGGCATGGACCGCTCGGTGATGCACATGCTGCGGGGGCTCGCCGACGACGGCCGCACGGTCGTCGTGGTCACCCACAGCGTGCTCAGCCTGGACGTCTGCGACAGGCTCCTGGTGCTCGCCCCCGGCGGCCGGGTCGCCTACTACGGGCCGCCCGACGACACCCTGTCCTTCTTCGGTTTCGCCCAGTGGCCGGAAGCCTTCGAGGCGTTCGAGACCGAGCGGGACCGGGACTGGGCGGGGCAGTACCGGGGCTCGCGCTTCCACCGGCGATACATCGACGACGCGACGGTCCGGCCGTACGCGCCCGTGGGCGGCGACCCCGGGTCCGCGGGGGCGCCCGGCGTCCAGGCCGCCCACGCCCCGCCGCCGAAGCCGCAGAGCTGGGGCTCGCAGCTGCGGACCCTGGTGCGGCGCTACACGGCCGCGCTCGCCGCCGACCGCACCTTCCTCGCCATCATGATCGCCCTGCCGTTCGTGATGGGCGCCATGGCCAGGGCGCTGTCCGAGGGCAGCCTCAACCCCGAGTCCACCCTGAACGTGCTGCTGATCCTCTGCGTCGGCGGCGTCCTCACCGGCGCGGCCAACGCGGTCCGCGAGCTGGTGAAGGAGCGGTCGATCTATCGCCGGGAGAGAGCCGTCGGCCTGTCCCGTTCCGCCTACCTCGCCTCCAAGGTCGTCGTCCTCGGCACGATCACCGTCGTGCAGGCCGTGGTGCTGACCCTCGTCGCGCTGGTCGGTGTGCCGCTGAACGTGCCCGACGGCAAGGGGGTGCTGATGCCCCCGCTGATCGAGATCACCCTCGCCGTCGCCCTGCTCGCCTTCACGGCGATGATGCTCGGCCTGCTCGTGTCGGCGCTGGTCCGCAAGGAGGAGGTGACGATGCCGCTGCTGGTCCTCCTCGCGATCGTCCAGGTGGTGTTCTGCGGGGCGCTGCTGAGCGTGCGCGGCACTCCGGTCCTGGAACAGCTGGCCTGGCTGGTGCCGTCGCGGTGGGCGTTCGCCGCGATGGGGGCGACCATCGACATCGGGGCGGTGGCGCCGAGCGAGAAGACGGACGATCCGCTCATGGCGCACACCGCCGCCGCCTGGCTCTTCGACATGGGCATGCTGGTCGTGCTCTGTGTGGTGCTCGGGTTCGCGGTGGCCCGGCTGCTGCGCCGTCACGAACCCGTCGTCATGCGCCGCTGACCGCGATCAGGAGGTGGGTACGTGAGCGTTCCCGACCCCGTCTCGGATGTCGGATCCACGGGCCAGGAGGCCGGATCCGACCGGGCGGACATCGGATCCGATTCCGTCTACGCGGCCGGCTTCCGGCCCACCCATGTCGTGCCGCGCGGCGGGCTGTCCGCCTGGCAGGCCCCTGACCCCGGCTTCCCCACGGTCCCGCTGGACGCCTTCCTGCCGGTGCGGCTCGTGGAGCGGACCGGTGACTGGGGACGGGTGCTGTGCTCCAACGGCTGGCAGGCATGGGTGGACGCGCGGCTCCTCGTGAGCGTGCCCGACGACCCTCCGGCCGCGGGTTCGGCGCTGTCCCGGACGGCCGATCCACGGCCCCTCATCGCCCGCGCGGAGGACGCCCTGGGCCGGTACCGGCGGGCGGTCGAGGAGCTGGCGGCGGGCCGGGCGGACGGCGAGACCTTCCGGCGGCGCACGCGCGGGCTGCGGGTCGGCATGGTCGTCGACGGCGAGTCGGTGTGGCTGTACGACGCGGAGCACGAGCGGTGGGTCTACTGCGACGGGGTGGGCCTGACGACGTACGCGGCGGCGTCCGGGCCGTCCCTGGCGGCGGAGGCCGCGGGGGCGGGGCCCGGCGCGTCGGAGGGCACGGCGGGGCCGGAGCCCGGGACGGAGGGCGAGCCCGAGGGCGAGGCCGCCCCCGGACCCGCGCCCACGCCCACGCCCACGCCCACGCCAGAACCCACGCCCGAGCCCGAGCCCGCGCCGAAGGCACGGCCGGCGCCCGTCGCGTACGAGCCGACGCAGGTGGTGCCGCAGGTCGATCCGGCGGCAGCCGCCGGTCCGCCCCCGACGCAGGTCGTGAGCCGGCCGCCCGACGCCGGGGGCGACGACTGATGGCGGGCGGGGCGCGGGACACCGGTCTCCCGGCGGGGCGGCCGTCGGGGCTGACCGGCAAGGAGATCGCCGGTTACCGGGTGGAGGCCGAGATCGGGCGCGGCGGGATGGCGGTCGTGTACCGGGCGCGGGACCTGCGGCTGGACCGGACGGTGGCGCTGAAGCTGCTGGCGCCGGAGCTGGCCCGCAACGACACCTTCAGGAAGCGGTTCGCGCACGAGTCGCGGGTGGCGGCGTCGATCGACCACCCGCACATCGTGCCGGTCTTCGAGGCGGGCGAGACGGAAGGGGTCCTGTACATCGCGATGCGGTACGTGGCGGGGCAGGACCTGGTGGCGCTGCTGGCCCGGGAGGGACCGCTGCCGCCGGCGACGGCCGGCCGGATCGCGGCGCAGGTGGCGTCGGCGCTGGACGCGGCGCACGCGCACGACCTGGTCCACCGGGACGTGAAGCCCGGGAACATCCTGGTCGCGGAGGGCACCGACCGGGAGCATCCGGAGCACGTGTACCTCACGGACTTCGGGCTGACGAAGAAGTCGCTGTCGCTGACCGGGTTCACGACGGTGGGCGAGTTCGTGGGCACGCTGGACTACGTGGCGCCGGAGCAGATCTCGGGGAAGCCGGTCGACGGGCGCTGCGACGTGTACAGCCTGGCGTGCGTGGTCTTCGAGACGCTGTGCGGGGTGCCGCCGTTCCGCAGGGACACCGACTGGGCGGTGCTGTGGGCGCAGCAGTACGACCCTCCGCCGCCGCTGGCCGAGCACCGGCCGGGGCTGCCGGAGGCGGCGGACGCGGTGTTCGCGCGGGCGCTGGCGAAGACGCCGGAGGAGCGGTACGGGACGTGCCTGGAGTTCGTCGCGGAGCTGCGGGCGGCCCTCGGGCGCGTGCCGGGCGGTCCGGCGGCGGCGACCGGGTCGGGCCACCGCGCCCCGGGCCCGCCGCCGGAGCCCCCGGCATGGGCCGGGCCGGTGTTCCGGCGGCTCGGCGTGGACCTCTAGGCCGTCTCTATCGGATCCGGGGCGTCCCTGGGCGCGGTGTCCCCTGGCCGCCGGGCCCGCGGATCCCGCCGGCCGCGGGCTCCCGGAGGCCCCCGGACGTCGTCAGTCCTTGGGGGGCACCGGGTCGGGCGGGAGCTGGCCCGGGTGGCGGACGCGGGTGGCGAGGAGGCCGCCCAGGAAGCCCGCGACGAGGCCCCAGAGGAGGGCGCATCCGACCGTGCGCCAGACGTCGGGCCGGAGCACCACCTCGCCGCCGAGGGCCGCGAGGTCGCCGATGCCGAGGATCGAGAGGCCGAAGCGGGCCTCGACGAGGGTGAGGGGCACGACGGCGAGCATGGTGAGGGCGAAGGCGACGCCGAGGTGCAGGGCGTGCTGCCAGGGCCGGACCCGGGCCGGGGAGCGTACGGCGGCGACGAAGGCCGCGGCGAGGACGAGGACGGCGGCGATGGGCAGCAGCCACCAGGCGCGTCCGTCCTGGGCGGCGAGCGAGGACAGGTCGACCGTGGACAGGTCGGTGCTCGTTCCGCCGCCGCGCAGGACGGCGTCGAGGATCTGGGGCATGGGGAGGCCGAAGGGGCCGTCGACCCGGCCCTCCCAGGCGCCGCCGATGCCGACGCCGAGGGCGAGCCAGCTGACGTTGGGCAGGCCGAGGAGGACGACGGCGAGGGTCTCGGCGGCGTGCCCCTTGGTGGCGGCGACGACGAGGCCGATGACGAGGCCGACGGCCACGTACGCGAGGAGCAGCAGGAGCATGGCCGAGGCGGCGGGCCGGACGGCCTCCTGATACCGCAGCACGCGCGCGGGGAGGGCGCTGCGGCGGGAGACGAGGAGGGCGACCAGGAGGACGCCGAGGATCCACAGGAGGCCGTAGCCGAGGGTGGCGCCGAGGACGGTGCGGAAGCCGACGGTGGGATCGGTCGCGTCGAGGAGTTCGCCGAAGAGGTCGCCGAGGGGTTCCTGCGGGTCGCCGACGCCGATGGTGAGGGGGAAGTCGTGGCGGGCGAGGGCGGAGAGCCCGGCGAGGGCGGCCAGCCAGAGCACGACGACGGCCGCGGCCCGGGCCGCGAGGTCGCCGGCCCCGGCGACGGCGTGGTGGCGGAGCGGGCGGAGGAAGACCGCGCCGGTGACGAGGGCGCCGACGAGGGTGACGCTGAGGGGCATCGCGGTGAGTTCGCCCTGGGTGCCGGCGAAGGAGCCCGCCGAACCGGCGATCTCGACCTGTCCGCCGGCGGCCATCACCACGACGGCGGCGAGGACGGCGGCGAAGCCTCCGGGGAGGTCGGCCGCTCCGGCGGCCCAGAGGCCGAGGCCGGCGGTGACGCCCATGGCGACGTACCCGGCGACGACGGCGGCGAGGGCCTGGACGGCGACGCGGAGCCCCGCCCGGGCGGGGGCGCCCGGGGCGTCCTGGCCGGGGGCGGGGGGCGGGGTGCTGGGCAGCCGGCTGCTCACCCTGCCCACGCTAGTCCGGCGCGGGCGGCTCCGCCTGTGGATGCGGTCCGTCCGGGCGTCGGCCGGGGCACCGCCCGCCGCCTGGTGACGCTCCGTGAAAGCAGGCCCATACGAGGCATCCCTAACCGGTTCCGGCCGTGCCAAACGGGCTTCCGGCGGACGATGCGGTAACGCTCCGGTGACGTTCCGAGACGACGATCAGGTGTTACACCGTCGTTATAAAGGAGAGATTCGACCCGTTTCCTCACCCTTCACACCCACCGAATTCGTCAGGCGATCGTCCAACCGGAGCGACATGCGCGGCTGGGCATACCACGAACCATCCCTTGATGTAACCCCCCAGGGCCAGGAAGTTCACGGCTGCGCTGGGTAACTTCGGCGCCCATGACCACAGCTCACACAGCACCGGAACCCGTCCGGGACGAAGCGCCGGTCTCTGCCCGGGGATGGACCATCGGACGGCCACGGGTCGACGACGGCGCCCAACTCTGGCGGCTGGCAAAGGAGTCCGAGACGCTCGACGTCAACTCCTCCTACAGCTACCTCCTGTGGTGCCGCGACTTCGCCGACACCTCCGCCGTCGCCCGTGACGCGGCCGGCCGGCCGATGGGCTTCGTGACCGGCTACCTCCGGCCCGACGCACCGGGGACGCTGCTGGTCTGGCAGGTGGCCGTCGACCCCGGGTACCGGGGGCACGGGGTCGCCGGGGCGCTTCTCGACCACCTCTCGGAGCGGGTCGCCGACACCCACGCGCTGGACGCCGTGGAGACGACCATCACACCGGACAACCTCGCCTCCGAGCGCCTGTTCAGCGCGTACGCCCGCCGACACGGGGCACGCGTGAGCCGGACGGTCCTCTTCCCGGCCGGCGCGTTCCCGTCCCCCGGGCACGAGTCCGAGGTGCTGCACCGCATCGCGCCGCTGGCCTTCTGAAGCGACCGCCCGCCCGTCTCGCCCCCTCCCGTACTGGAGTCCCGCATGACGCTCATCGCCGATACCGCCCCCACCGTCTTCGAGACCGTCGAGTCGGAGGTGCGCAGCTACTGCCGCACCTGGCCGACGGTCTTCGAACGCGCCACGGGAAGCCGTCTGTTCGACGAACACGGCCGCCCCTTCCTCGACTTCTTCGCCGGCGCCGGCTCGCTCAACTACGGCCACAACAACCCGGCCCTCAAGCGCCCGCTCCTCGACTACCTGGGCGGCGACGGCATCACCCACGGCCTCGACATGTCGACGACGGCCAAACGACGGTTCCTGGAGACCTTCCGCTCGACCGTCCTGGCCCCCCGCGGCCTCCCCTACAAGGTGATGTTCCCGGGCCCGACCGGCACCAACGCCGTCGAGGCGGCCCTCAAGCTCGCCCGCAAGGTCACCGGACGGACCACCGTCGTCTCCTTCACCAACGCCTTCCACGGCATGTCCCTGGGCTCGCTCGCGCTCACCGGCAACGCCGGCAAGCGCGCCGGGGCCGGCGTGCCGCTGAGCCACACCGCGCAGATGCCGTACGACCACTACCTCGGCGGCAGGGTCCCGGACTTCCTCTGGTTCGAGCGGCTCCTGGAGGACTCCGGGTCCGGCCTCGACCATCCGGCCGCCGTGATCGTCGAGACGGTCCAGGGCGAGGGCGGCGTCAACGCGGCCCGCGCCGAGTGGCTGCGCGGCCTCGCCGACCTCTGCCGCCGCCGCGACATGCTGCTCATCGTCGACGACATCCAGATGGGCTGCGGCCGCACCGGAGACTTCTTCTCCTTCGAGGAGGCCGGCATCACCCCCGACGTCGTCACCCTCTCCAAGTCCATCAGCGGCTACGGACTGCCGATGTCCCTCTGCCTGTTCCGCGACGAGCTCGACGTGTGGGAGCCCGGCGAGCACAACGGCACCTTCCGCGGCAACAACCCCGCCTTCGTCACCGCCACCGCCGCCCTCGACACCTACTGGCGCGACACCACGCTCCGGGACCGCACCCTCCGGCGCGCCGCCACCGTCGAGGCCGCCCTGAGCGAGCTCGGCTCCGGCACGGCCCCCCGGGGCCGCGGACTGGTGTGGGGGCTGGAGTTCCCGGACGGCGAGCGGGCCCGGGCGGTCTGCCGGCGCGCCTTCGAACTCGGCCTCCTGGTCGAGACGTCCGGCCCGGGCGACGAGGTCGTCAAGCTGCTGCCCCCGCTGACCGTGACCGACGACGAGCTGGACGAGGGGCTCGGCATCCTCGCCCGCGCCGTCCGCCACACCGCCTGAGGCCCCGCCCCGGCAGCCCGCGGCACCACCCCGACAGAAAGGCCACCCCGTGATCGTCCGCACCTTCGACGAGCTGGAGAACACCGAGCGGCACGTCAGGTCCGCCTCCGGCACCTGGGAGAGCAAGCGCATCGTCCTCGCCCGCGAGCGCGTCGGCTTCTCCCTCCACGAGACCGTCCTGTACGCCGGGACCGAGACCGCCATGTGGTACGCGAACCACGTCGAGGCCGTCGTCTGCACCGCCGGCGAGGCCGAGCTCACCGACCACGAGACCGGGGCGACGTACACGATCGTCCCCGGGACCATGTACCTCCTCGACGGCCACGAGCGGCACACCCTCAGGGTCAAGGAGGACTTCCGCTGCCTGTGCGTCTTCAACCCGCCGGTCACCGGCCGCGAGGACCACGACGAGAACGGCGTCTACCCCCTGCTCACCGAGCCCGGCGGCGCCTGACCGCCCGACGACCATCCCGCACCCACGCGAAAGGACGGCACCACGATGACCACCGCTCCCGCCCGCCCCGTCGACCCGTACCCCACCCGCGGCGCCGAAGAGGCCCTCGTCTACCGCAAGGAGCCCGTCGTCTGGTCGGAACCCGGCACGCCCGGCCCCTTCTGGCCGCGCGAGCTGGAGGAGTACGAGCGCAACGGCTTCTTCGCCGTCGACGCCCTGGTCACCCCCGGCGAGGTGGCCGAACTCCGCGCCGAGCTCGACCGCCTCGTCAGCGACCCCCGGATCCGCGAGGACGAGCGGTCGATCGTCGAACCGCGCTCGCAGGAGATCCGCTCCGTCTTCGAAGTACACCGGATCAGCGAGGTGTTCGCCCGCCTCGCCGCCGACCCGCGGCTCGTGGACCGCGCCCGGCAGATCCTCGGCTCCGACGTCTACGTCCACCAGTCCCGGATCAACGTCAAGCCCGGCTTCGGCGCCAGCGGCTTCTACTGGCACTCCGACTTCGAGACCTGGCACGCCGAGGACGGACTGCCCCTGATGCGGGCCGTGTCGGTGTCGATCGCGCTGACCCCGAACTTCACCACCAACGGCAGCCTCATGATCATGCCGGGCTCGCACCGCACCTTCCTCGGCTGCTCCGGCGAGACCCCGAAGGACAACTACAAGCAGTCCCTGCGGATGCAGGACGCCGGCACCCCCTCGCCCAAGGCGCTCACCACCTTCGCCGAGGCGTGCGGGATCGAGCACTTCACCGGCGAGGCCGGCTCCGCCGTCTGGTTCGACTGCAACGCCCTGCACGGATCCGGCGACAACATCACCCCCTTCCCCCGCAGCAACGTCTTCCTCGTCTTCAACAGCGTGGAGAACGCTCCCGAGCTGCCGTTCGCCGCGCCCGTCCGCCGCCCCTCCTTCATCGCCGCCCGGGACACCACCCCGCTCGGCTGACCCCCGCCCCGCTCCCCCTGCGAAAGGACGCACATGACCACGCACCTCTCCCGCAGACACCTCCTCACCCGGGGCGCCCTCCTCGGCGGCGCCCTCGCCGTGCCCGGGCTCCTCTCCGCGTGCAGCCGGACGGAGGCGGGCACCGGCGCTCCCGCGGGTGACGCGGACCTGCTGGAGAAGCTGCGGAAGCAGGGCCACGTCCGGGTGGGCTTCGCCGGCGAGGCCCCCTACGGCTTCCAGGACGGGGACGCGCTCGCCGGGGAGGCACCCACCCTGCACCGCGAGATCTTCACCGCCCTCGGCATACCCGAACTCAAGCCCACGCTCACCGAGTTCGGCGCCCTCATCCCCGGGCTGCTCGCCGGGCGCTTCGACGTGGTGAGCGCCGGCATGGCGATCACACCCGAACGCTGCGGCAAAGTCGCCTTCTCCGAGCCCGAGTTCGTCTCCCCCACCGCGCTCATGGTCCGCAAGGGGAACCCGGAGGGCCTGAGCGACCTCGCCTCGTGCGCGGGGAAGCAGGTCCGCGTCGGCGTCCTGACGGCCGCCGTGGAAGCCTCGTACGCCAAGGCCGCGGGCGTCCCGGAGGATGCCGTCCTGCAGGTGGGCAAACAGCAGGACGGCCTCGACGCCCTGCTCGCCGGCCGGATCGACGCCTTCGCCCTCACCGGCATCTCGTTGCGCTGGCTCGCCCGCACCAACGCGGACGCGGCGGTGCAGGTGCTGGAGCCGTTCGTGCCCGTGATCGACGGGGTGAGCCAGTACAGCCCCGGCGGCGCCGTCTTCCGCAAGGGCGCCGACTCCCTGCGGAAGGCGTTCGACGACGAGCTCGCGCGGATCACCGGCGACCCGGCCCGGTTCGTCCGCCTGATCGGGAAGTACGGCTTCACCGAGCGCGAGGTGCCGCCGCGCACCCTGCGCACCGCGAGTCTGTGCGCGGCATGACGGACGGCGGTACGGCCATGTTCCTCTCCGAGCTGGGCCGGGCCCTTCCGTCGATCGGCGAAGGGCTCCTGGTGACCCTGGAGGCCACCGTGCTCGGCGCGGCCCTCGCGCTGCTCGTCGCCTTCGCCCTGGGCCTGGCCTCCCGCTCGCGCGCCCCGGTGGTGCGCGGCGGGGCCCGCGTCGTCGTCGAGTTCCTGCGCGGCACGTCGCTGTACGTGCAGCTGTTCTGGCTCTTCTTCGCGCTGCCGATGCTCGGCTTCCGGCTGGAGCCGATGGCGTGCGGGGTGCTCGCCTTCGGTCTCAACTACGGGGCGTACGGGGCGGAGGTGGTGCGGGGCTCCGTCGCCGCCGTGCCGGCCGCCCAGACGGAGGCCGCGATCGCGCTGGGCATGGGACCGGGGCTCCGCCTGCGGCGGATCCTGCTGCCGCAGGCGTACGCCCTGATGATCCCGCCGTTCAAGAACCTGCTGATCCAGCTGCTCAAGGCGACGCCGCTGCTGTCGCTGGTCACGGTCGCCGATCTCACCTTCCGGATCGACCAGCTGCGCGCGGCGACCGGCGGCACGGCCGCCGCCTATCTGCTGCTGCTCCTGCTGTACTTCTGCGTCGCCGCGCTCCTCGGCGCGGGGATGAACGCGCTGGAGCGCCGGGCGAAGGCGCGGCTCGGCGTCGTGGGCGGTGGGGCGTGATGTGGGACATGGACGCGGCGCGGGCCGCGCTGCCGGTGGTGCTGTCCGGCTTCGGGGTCACCCTGCTCGCCACCGTGCTCGGGTTCGCGGTCGCGGCCGTCGCCGGCCTCGGCGTCGCCCTGCTCCAGCGCTCCGGCGTGCGGTGGATCGCCGTGCCGGCGGGCGCGCTGGCCTCGTTCGTGCGGTCGACGCCGGTGATGGTGCAGCTGTTCGCCGCCTGGGTGCTGGTGCCGGGGCTGGACGCGCTCACGCTCGGCGTCCTGGTCCTGGGCCTGCACTACGCCACGTACCTGTCCGAGGTGTACCGCGCCGGCATCGACGCCGTGCCGAAGGGGCAGTGGGAGGCGTGCACGGCGCTGTCCCTGCCGCGCCGGCGGGTGTGGCGGGCGGTGATCCTGCCGCAGGCCGTGCGGAAGGTGCTGCCGTCCCTCGGCAACTACGCGATCTCGATGTTCAAGGAGACGCCCTTCCTCTCGGTCATCACGGTGGACGAGATGGTCCGCGAGGCGAGCACCTTCGGCAGCACCCACTTCGCCTATCTGGAGAGCTTCACCCTGGCCGCCGCCGTCTTCCTGCTGGCGAGCTGGCCGACGTCCCTGCTCGTCCGACGCCTGGAGGCCCGCCTTGCCCACTGAGACCAGCGCCGGGGCCGTGTCCGCACGGGCCCCCGAGAAGGTCCGGTTCGCCGGGGTGACGAAACGGTTCGGTGACCTCACGGTCCTCGACGGCCTCGACCTCGCGGTCGCGCCGGGCGAACGCGTGACGCTGATCGGTCCCAGCGGGTCCGGGAAGACCACCATCCTGCGGCTCCTGATGACCCTGGAGCGGGTCACGGACGGCGTCGTCCACCTCGACGGGGAGCCGTTCTCGCACATGCCGTCCGGCCGCGGGGGGTCGCTGGTGCCGGCGGACGAGCGCTATCTGGCCCCGCGCCGCCGGCGCATCGGGATGGTGTTCCAGCAGTTCAACCTGTTCCCGCACATGAGCGTCCTCGCGAACGTCACGGAGGCGCCCCGGCACGTCCTGGGCCTCGACGGGGACGAGGCCGCCGCCCGCGCCCGGGACCTGCTCGGCCTCGTCGGCCTCGACGGGATGGAGGACGCCCACCCGACCCGGCTCTCCGGCGGCCAGCAGCAGCGCGTCGCCATCGCGCGGGCCCTCGCCATGCGGCCCGACCTCCTCCTCCTGGACGAGGTCACCTCCGCGCTCGACCCCGAGCTGGTCGCGGAGGTCCTGGACGTGCTCCGCGACGTCGCCGCCGGGACCGACATCACGATGCTCTGCGTCACCCACGAGATGGGCTTCGCGAGGGACGTCTCCGACCGGATCCTGATGTTCGACGGGGGCCGCGTCCTGGAGTCCGGCCCGCCGGAAGAACTCCTCGACGCACCGGGACACGAGCGGACACGGACCTTCCTGAGGTCGATCAGGTGACGGGTCCCGCGGGCCGGGCCGGCGGCCCGTCGATCAGGTGACGGATCCCGCGGGCGGGGCCGGCGGCCCGTCGATCAGGTGACGGGTCCCGCGGGCGGGGCCGGCGGCCGGTCGGCGTGGAGGGCGAAGACCGTGGCCTGCACGGCGACCAGCGTGGAGACGCCCGCCGTGACCAGGACGGTCGTCCAGCCCTCCCAGATCCTGCCGACGACGACGCCGATGAGGAACGGCACGGCCAGGACGCCCGCGGTCCTCGCCGGTCCGAAACCCACGCGGGGCCGGTGGAACCTGCCCCGCGCCATGCGGCGGGCCCGCCGTTCGCCGCCGTACGCGCCGGTGAACGCCACCGCCGCCAGCCAGGCGCAGGCCGCGACGAGCCCCGCGACCGGCCCCACCTCGCCGTCCGGCAGCGCGTCGGCGTCGTCGCCGAGACCGCCGTGGTGGACGGAGACCCGGACATCGCGCCAGACGGTGACCTCCAGCTCGTCCCCGGGATCCAGCGCCCGCGCCAGGTCGCTCGTCGTGCTCAGGTCCAGCGGCGTGTCCAGCGGCGCGGGCGCCGGCGCGCGCAGCCGGACGCGGACGACGCGGGTCTTCCCCCTGCGCACCTCCTCGGCGGACTCCACGGTGCCCCGCAGCGTGCGCAGGCAGTCCGCCCCGGCGTCCGGCTCCCCCGCGGTGCCGCAGGGAACGGCGCCGAGGTAGGCGCGCTCGGTGTCGATCCGGTCGGGCAGGGTCGCGCCGAGTCCGACGGCGCCGCCCAGCGACAGCAGGCCGAGCAGCGCGCAGAGGACTGCCCACGCCCGCTGTCCCCGGGCGGCCCTCCGGTCGGGCTCCCCCGCCGTCGTGCCTCCGGTGCCGTCCGTGTCCGTGATCGCGCTGTTCCGCATCGGCGTCGCCTCCCCCTGCCCTGCCCGGGACCTCTCTCCGCTCCCCCGGGGCACAGCGATTGAGCCATGGGGCGGGTGGCGCGCCACAGGTGCCTCACCAGCAGGCTGACGCCCTCACGTCTTCCGGTCCCCGGCAAGACGGGCGGGTTCCGGGGGACGTGCGCGGGCCGCTTCCTGCCGGGGGACGGCCGTGTCTACCGGACCGGAGTGCTGTCGCGCACGACCGGCTCCGCCGGCAGCAGGAGGCCGGAGGCCGGTGCGGGCGCGGTGCCCTCGACCACGGTGATCAGCCGGTCCACGAGCGCGTGGGCGATGCGGGCGAGCGGGAGGCGCACGCTGGTGAGGGACGGCTGGAGCAGGGTGCACAGCGGCACGTCGTTGAAGCCGGTGACGGCGACGTCGGTGCCGACGGTGAGGCCCGCCGCCCGGACGGCCTGGTAGGCGGTCAGGGCGAGCCAGTCGCTCGCGCAGACGAGGGCGGTCGGACGGTCGGGTCCGGTCAGCAGGCGCTGGAGCGCCTGGGAGAGCGCGGCCGGGTCGTCGTCGGGGACGCCGACCTCGAAGGCTCCGCCGGGGGCGTCCGCCGCGGCCTGGAGGAGGCCGGCCCTGCGGTCGGCGAGCCAGGGCAGGGACGCGGCCGAGTTGACGTAACAGATCCGGCGGTGGCCCTGGGCGAGCAGGAGGCGGACCAGTTCGGCGGTGGCCTCCGCGGAGTCGATGTCCACCCAGGTCTGCGGGCGGCCGGAGGCCGTGCGGCCGAAGGCGACGAAGGGGAAGCCGGCCTCGGCGAGCACGTCGACGCGGGAGTCGTCGTGGACGACGTCGGAGAGGACGAAGCCGTCGACCTGGCGGGCGGCGATGAGCCCGTGGAAGGACCTGGCGACCGCCGAGGCCCCCTGGTCGGGGTCGCAGCGGAAGAGCAGGACGCGGTGGCCGACGGCGTCGGCGGCGCTGACGAGCGCCTGGAGGAAGCCGCCCATCAGGGGGTTGGGGTCGACGGGGTTGTCGGCGGGGGCGGGATAGCCGATGACCTTGCGGGTGCCGGTGCGCAGGCTGCGGGCGGACTGGTCGGGCCGGTAGCCGAGCTCCTCGATGGCGGCGGTGACCCGGGCGAGCGTGCTCGCCCGCAGCCGCTGGGGCGCGTTGAGGGCGTTCGAGACGGTCTGGCGGGACACCCCGGCCGTGCGGGCGACGTCCTCGATGGTCACCTGTCGAGCGGTCATCGTTCCTCTGTGGGCGGTGGTCGGCGGGGGCGGACGGCCGCCCCCGCCGACCGCCGCCGTTCAGTCCTCGCGGGTCAGGGTGAGCAGTCCGCCGGTCGGCACGGTCACCGGGTTCACCCCGGCGACGAGGTCGAGCACGGTCTCGGACAGGATCTCACCACGGCAGTCCTGGACGAGCGCGAGGGCCCGTTCCGGCCGGCCGGCGACGAGGAGGACCACGGGGTCGCCGTCCGCGTTGGCGACGAGCACCGTCCCGGGGCCGTCCCGCTCGGGGAGGGCGACGGGCAGCGGCGCGTACCGGGCGACGACGGTGGTGCTCCCGTCGGCGGCGGTGACCAGGGGGTAGCCGAGGTCGGGGCGGGCGGGTTCCAGGGAGCCGAGCTGGAGGACGCCGGCGTGGCGGCGGAAGATCCCGAGCCAGAAGCGCAGGGTGGCGAGCTGGTCCGGGGTCTGGGCGCCGAGGTCGACGGAGATCTGCGGGACCGAGAACAAGGCGTTGACGAGGTGGACGGCGACCGCCTCGGGCGTCTCGGCGGGGTGCCACATGATCATGTCGGCGTGGACGGCGAGCGGACCCGCGGTGAGCCGGCAGTCGACGGTGCGCTGGCGGTTCTCGGCGGGGCTGAGCGGGCAGTCGGTGGCGCGGACCATGGTGGCGTACGGCCAGAGGCCCGGGCCGACGTACGGCTGGCGGTGCTCGACGATGACGTCGGGCCGGGTGCGGCGCAGACGGGCGTCCAGGTCGGCGACCAGCCGGCGCAGGCCCTCGTGGACCGTGGCGTGGTCGGCGCCGGCCGGGGCGGGCGGCGGGTCCGCGACGGCGAAGCGGTCGAGGAAGTCGAGCTTCACCCCGTCCATGCCCCACTCCTCGACGGCGCGGGCGATCCTGTCGGTCAGGTACGCCCGGACCTCCGGGTGCCGGGGGTCGAGCACGGCCGCGTCGAGCCGGGGTTCCTCGCGGAGGATCAGGCCCTTGAAACGGTCCCAGGCGTCGTTGTGACGGCCGATGAACGGCAGCGCGTACCAGAGGAGGTAGGCGAGACCGAGGCGGTGGACCTCGGCGACGTGGGCGGCGGGGTCGGGGAAGGCCGCCGGGTTCGGCTCCCAGTCGCCGCAGTGCCCGTAGCCGCGCGTACGGTCGGAGGTCTGCCAGCCGTCGTCGACGATGACGCTCTCGCAGCCGACGGCCGCGGCCAGGGCCGCCTGGCGTTCGACGGCGGCGGCGTCGACGTTCTGGTGGAGGCTGTACCAGGTGGAGTAGGCGGGCATCCGGGCGGCGGCGGCGACGCCGGGGTGGCCGGTGCCCTCGGCCCACCAGTCGGTGACGGACCGCAGGGTGGCCGCGAAGTGCCGGCCGCTCAGGTCGATCCGGACGCGGAGCGGCGGCCCGTCCGGGGTCAGTTCCTGCTCGACGGTGAACGCGAACTCGCCGCTCTCCTCGACCACTCCGGCGCCGACGCGCACCGGAGCGGCCGTCTCGCCGGCCGCGGCGGTGCACAGGGCCCGGTCGCCGGTGCCGACGAGGCTGGCGACCGGCGCGCCGAGGGCCAGCGACACGGTCCGGGGAGCGGTCCAGGACGGCGGCAGCCAGCGGGAGGCGTCGGTGTCCGGGGTCCAGTAGGCGGTGGCCCCGGCGCAGGGGATCCGCCATTCGGCACGGACGGTGACCCGCTCCGCCGCCGTGACCTCGACCAGGGCCACGCCGTCGGCGACCAGGGCGGCGGACGGCTCCCACCGCTCGCCGCCCAGGCCGGTGAGATGGACGGTGAGCGGGGCCCCGCCGGCGTGGAGGAGGCCGGTGGGGAGCCTGCGGTGGACGGCGGGACCCGCCTCCGCGTCGGCCGAGCCGTTCGGGCGCCAGACGGGGACGGGCTGCTGTTCGGGGGTGGCGGTGTTCGCCTCCTCCGGGGTGTTCGTCGCGTCGGTGGTGTCGGCGGCCGGGGTGGCGGTGCTCGGTCCGGTGGTGTCCGGTGCGGGGGTCACGGGGGTCACTCCTTGGTCGCCCCGGCCAGGAGGCCGGAGATGAACTGGCGTTGCAGGACGAGGAAGAGGGCCATCACGGGGAGGGCGGCGATGGCGCTGGCCAGCAGCACCTGCGCGTAGTTGGTGGTCGACAGGCCCTGGAGGGTGGCCGTGGCCACGGGGAGCGTGTACATCTCCGGACTGCGCAGCGCGATCAGCGGCCAGACGAACTGGTTCCAGCCGCCGAGGAAGACGAAGAGCGCGAGGGCGGCGATGATCGGCCGGTTGACGGGGAGGACGATCCGCCACAGCACCCGCAGTTCGCCGGCGCCGTCGACGCGGGCCGCGTCCAGGAGTTCGTCGGGCATGGACCGCAGGGCCTGCCGCATCAGGAAGATGCCGAACGGGGTGACGAGACCGGGCAGGACGATGGACTGGTACGTGTCGATCAGCCCCAGCTCCATCATCATCTGGAAGATCGGGATGAGCATCACGGTGTCGGGAATGACCAGGGTGCTGAGCAGCAGGACGAAGAACAGGTTCCGTCCCCGGAAGTCGAACTTGGCGAAGGCGTAGCCGGCCAGGACCGAGACGACGACCGCCCCCACGGTCTGGACGCCCGCCACCACGACGGTGTTGACGAGGACCCGGGTGAGACCGATCGACTCCTGGAGCCCCTGGAGGTTCTCCATCAGGTGTCCGCCGGGCAGCAGCTTCGGCGGCCAGGAGAACACGTCCTTGTCCTCCTGCGTGGCGGCCATCGCGAGCCAGTAGAAGGGGCCGACGCAGAGCCCGAAGGCCCCCGCCAGCGCCAGGGTGAGCAGCGGGCCGCGGGCCCGTGCCGGGGCCGGGGTCCTCCTCCGCGCCCGGGACTTCCCCGGCCCACGGGACTTCCCCGGTGCTCCGGTGGTCGCCGGTGCTCCGGACTTCGCCGGCGCTCCGGTCTCGCTGGGCGCTCCCGTCTCGATGGGTGCTCCGGTCGTCATCGGCGTTCTCCCATCAGGCGGACCTGGAGGATGCCGAGCACGGAGACGATCAGCGCCAGCGCGTAGGCGAGGGCGGAGGCGTACCCGAAGTCGAAGTACTTGAAGCCGTTGTTGTAGAGGTACATGGTGACCGTGAGGGTGGAGTTGTCGGGGCCGCCGCCGGTGAGGACGTACGGCTCGTCGAAGAGCTGGAGGGTGCCGATGGTGGAGAGCACCACGGTGAGGAGGAGGATCGGCCGCAGCTGGGGCAGCGTGATGGCGAAGAAGCGGCGGACCGGCCCCGCGCCGTCGACCATGGCGGCCTCGTACAGCTCCTTCGGGATGCCCTGGAGCCCGGCGAGGTACATCACCGCGTTGTAGCCGGTGTAGTGCCAGGTGATGACGAGGACCACGCCGACCCGGGCCCAGAACGGGCTGCCGAGCCAGTTCACCGGGTCGACGCCGACGAGGGAGAGGACCCAGTTCAGGAGTCCCGCGTCGCGGTTGAGGATGACGGAGAACATCACGCCGGCGGCGACCAGTCCGGTCAGGGACGGCACGAAGACGCCGAGCCGCCAGAGCGGACGCAGCCACACCTGGGTGGAGTTGAGGCCGAGGGCGACGAGCAGCGCGAGACCGAGCATCAGCGGCACCTGGACGACCAGGATGAGCGCGGTGTTCTCCAGCGCGGTCCAGAAGAGCGGATCGCCCAGCAGCCGGCGGTAGTTGGCGAGTCCGGCGAACTGTCCGGCGTCGCCGCTGCCGGTGGTGAGGCTGATCCAGAACGAGGCGGCGATGGGGTACGCCTTGAAGACGGCGAAGCCCAGGACCGCGGGCATGATCAGCAGGTACGGGAACGAGGAACGGTTCAGCAGCCCGCGCCGGCCGGGCCGGGCGGACCGGGCGGACCGGGCGGACCGGGCGGACCGGGCGGACCGGGCGGACCGGGCGCGGCGCGCTCGGGCGCCGGCGCCGGCGCCGGCGGCGGAGACCGCCGGTCCGGGCTCGGCTCCGACGCGGGAGCCGGGTCCGGGGGTCGTTTCGGCGGCGGGTTCGGGGGTCTTGTCGGCGGCGGGTTCGGGGGTGTGTCCGGGGGTGTGTCCGGGCGGGGCGAGGGCCATGGTCAGACCGCCTGCTGCCGGCCGGTCTGCTGGGCGAGCTGCTTCGCCGCGGTCTTCAGCGCCTCGGCCGGGTCGGCGCCCTTCACCAGGACCTGGCTCTGGGCGTCGCTCGCGAGCTTCAAGGCGCGGCTGTAGTCGCCGGTGAAGTTGGTCGCGTCCGCGCCGGCCCCGAGGGAGTCCACGAAGGAGCGCAGCACCCGCTGACCGCCGTAGTAGGGGTGGGGAGCGCTGAACTTCGGTTCGGAGTAGGCCGACTTGAGGGC
The DNA here is from genome assembly GCF_042885515.1 of Streptomyces sp. NPDC058052. Lineage (NCBI taxonomy): Bacteria > Bacillati > Actinomycetota > Actinomycetes > Kitasatosporales > Streptomycetaceae > Streptomyces > Streptomyces sp. NPDC058052. The sequence continues at coordinate 29,959 of NZ_JBHVRX010000027.1, forward strand.
GGGGAAGACGCCGCCGGAGGCGAACATCCGGTTGATCTCGGCGGGCTTGGTGAGCGCGTACTCGACGAAGCGCCAGGCGGCCTTGCGGCGCTTGCTGGTGGCGGAGACGGTGAGGTACGTGGAGTTGACGATGGCGCTGCGTCCTCCGCCCGGGACGGCGGCGGGCGGCCGCATGACGCGCCACTTGCCGCTCTGGGCGGGGAACTTGGTGGCCAGGTACTCGATCGCCCAGGCCGGGTACGGGGCGGTCGCGAGCTTCCCCTGGCCGACGAGGCGCTTCCAGGTGCCCTGGCCCGCGGTGTCGGCGAGGAGCCCGGCGTCGTCGAGCCGCTTGATGACGGTGAGGGCCTGGATCGCCTCCTCGGAGGCGAGGGTGACCCTCCCCTCGCGGTCGAAGTAGAAGGCGCCCTGGAGCTGCATCAGGTTCTGGAAGAAGTCCATGTCCTGGGTGGTGCCGGGCTTGTCGATCCCGAGCAGCTGCGCGCCGGTGGCGGCGCGCACCTTCGGTCCGGCCGCGATCAGGTCGTCCCAGCTGGTGAGGGAGGCGGGGTCGACGTCCGCCTTCTCGAAGTAGTCGTGGCGGTAGAACAGACCGAGGGGGTTGACCTCCCAGGGAAGGGCGCGGACGGTGCCGTCCTCGCCCTGGACGGTCGGCCACAGGCCCTCGGCGAAGGCGCCCTCGTGCCTGTCCGCGCCCAGCCGGGACAGGTCGGCGAGGCCCTGGGGGAACTTCTCCATGTAGCCGGGCAGGTAGTCGACGCCTATGTGGAGGACGTCGGCGAGGCCCTTGCCGCCCGAGGCGAGGCCGACGGTGATCTTGTCCCAGATGGCGGGGTTGCCGAGGTCCTGGACGTCGACCTCGATCCCGGGGTTGTCTCTCTCGAAGGAGGGGACGACCCCGCGCAGCGCCTCCGCCGCGGTGGTCCAGCTCCAGACGGTGATCGGCCCGCTGTCGCCGTCGGCGCCCTCGGCACCGCCGCCCGATCCGCCGCCGCAGGCGGACAGCCCGAACGCGGCGGCGGAGGCGGTGGCGAGGTGGAGCATCTGGCGGCGGCTCAGGTGGTGGGACATGTCGGCTCCTGGGTACGAGGGGTGGCGGTGCTTGACGTGCCTGCTGAGGTGCTGTGGGAGCTGGTGCCGTGCGGGGTGCCGGCGGGGGCGTGCGGGCCGGTGCCGGGGGCCGGGGGTGTGCCGGCGCCGGGGTGGGCGGCCGCGGTACCGCTCGGGCCGGCGTCGGCGGGGGCGTGCGGGCCGGTGCCGGTGGTCGCGGGTGTGCCGGTGCCGGCGTGGGCGGCCGCGGTACCGCTCGGGCCGGCGTCGGCGCGCGCGGTGGTGCCGGCGCCGGTCCTCCCGTGCGGGCGCGGCGGGCGGACGAGCGGGCGCAGCGCCTCGGTGAACAGGTCCGTCGCGGCGGCCGGGGTGGAGGCGTGGGGCGAGAGGCGGATCCACTCGCCGCGGCGCGTGGTGGTCACGCCGGCCGCCGCGAGGGCCCGGTGGACGGCGGCGGGGTCCTGGCCGGGGAGCCGGAAGGTGCCGATGCCGGCCCGCTCCCGCTCCCCGAGGCCGTCCAGAAGCACCTCGGCGCCCGCCCGCTTCGCCCGGTCGAGCAGCTCGGCGAGGGTGGCCCGGACCCGGGCGCCCACGGCGGCCGGACCGCCCTGGTCGAGGAGGCCGTCGAGGGCCGCGCCGAGGGCGGCGGCGGCCGGGAGGTCCGGGTTGGTGGCGAGGTGCGCGGCGGCGCCGGGCAGCGGCGGCGCCGGGTGGCTCGGGGCGAAGGGCTCGGTGACTCCGGCCCAGCCGCCGATCCCGGGGCCGAGGTGTCCGGCGCACCGGTCGCGGATCAGCAGGAGCGCGGCTCCCCAGCCGGCGCGGAGCCATTTCTGGCCGCCGCTGACGAGGATGTCGGCGGCGTCCGTCTCCAGGGGGACGGCGCCGAGCCCCTGGATCGCGTCGACGATCAGCAGCCGGTCCGGCCCGAGGAGTTCCTTGAGGGCGGCGAGCGGGGCCACGTGTCCGGTGAGGGAGTCGACGGCGCTGACGGTGAGCGCGGTGACGTCGGGGGTGAGGTGGCGGCGGAGGAGGCCGGGGGTGATGTGCCGCCGTCCGTCCGGGTCGACGAGGCGGACGTCGGGGCCGCCGCGCCCGGCGAAGCGGAGCCAGGGGTAGACGTTGGCGGGGAACTCGTCCCGTGGCACGAGCACGGTGCCGGGGCCGCGCAGGGCCGCGGCCGCGGTGAAGAGTCCGTTGCTGGTCGAGGGGGCCAGCGCGATCTCGTGGGGCCGCGCGCCGAGGAGCCGGGCCGCGGAGGCGCGGGCGGCGTCGCTGAGGGCGAAGAGGCGGTCGAGGTCGGGGCGGCCCGCGAGGGCGGCCGCGCCGGCGAGCGCGGCGGCCGCCCCGGGAGAGAGCGGGCCGACCCTCGCGTGGTCGAGGTAGCCCACCGCCGGACCGGGGGCGGGCGCCTCACCGGGAGCCGCACGGGTGGGACCCGCATCCGACTCTCGAATTTGATCGTTCAAAATATGAGCCTCGCGAAGCTAGGAGCATGGAGTTCCCGGAATTTGAAGGTTCACATTAGAGAGACGGAGGCTCTCCGACAAGAGGTCGGACAGAGCCGGTACGGGGGAGCTTCCGCGACCGGGCCCGCCGCGGGGCCCGCCACCGGGGCCCGCCGTGCGGGTGCGGGGCTTCCGCGCGGCGCTCAGAATGGCGCCGAACGGAAGAAAGGGAAAAACGTGACGTCCCACCCGCCGCCGTCCGGCCCTCCGTCGGTTCCTCCCTCCGGTCCCCCGACGGGCCCGCCCTCGGGTCCGCTCTCCGGCGCGGCCACGCGCCCCGGGGTCTCCGGACCGCCCACCACCCCGCCGCACGACGGCTCCGGCGGAGGCGGCGGAGGCGGCGGAGGCGGCAGCGGAGGCGGCGGAGGCGACGCGGGCGGTGGTGCGGGGGGCGGTCCCGGCGGCGGCAGGCCCGGCGGGACGCCGTGGTGGCGTTCCGTGCCGAAGGTCGCCTCCCTCACCGCCGTCGTCGTCGCGGCCGCCGCGCTCACCGTGGTGCTGATCGGCCGCTCGGACGACCAGGGCGACACCGCCGGATCCGGCGGCAGCGGAGAGGTCTTCCTCCAGAACACCTCCGCCTCCGGCCCCGACCCGTTCACCGCCTCCACCGCCCGCACGGACAGCTCCTCCGGGGCGGCCTCGCTGCCGCCCCGGACCGGTACGGCGGAGACCGCCACGCCACAGGTCTCGGGTTCCACGCCGGGTCTGTACGGCGGCACGCGCGCGACGGCGAGCTGCGACGTCGAGCAGCAGGTCCGTTTCCTGGCCGCCGAACCCGCCAAGAACGCCGCCTTCGCCGAGGTCCTCGGCCTGGACGCGGACGCCGTCCCGGGCTACCTCCGCTCCCTGACGCCGCTCCAGCTCCGGGTGGACACCCGGGTGACCAACCACGGGTACAAGGACGGCGCCGCCACCTCGTACCAGGCGGTCCTCCAGACGGGCACCGCCGTCCTCGTCGACGGCCGGGGCGTGCCCCGCGTGCGGTGCGCCTGCGGCAATCCGCTGACCGAGCCGGTGGCCCAGGAGAAGCCGAGGACCACCGGCACCCCCTGGCCGGGCTACAACGCCTCCCAGGTCGTGGTGGTGGCCCCGTCCGTGACGGTGGTGAACGTGTTCGTCGTCTACGACCCCGAGGACGACGCCTGGTTCGCCCGCCGGCACGGCGACACCGGGCGGCACGACAAGCCGGCCCCGCCGCCGCCCCGGCCCACGCCGACCACCACGTCCCCCTCGCCGTCGACCTCGTCCCCGTCGGTGTCGCCGACCTCGCCGGTGCCGTGCGTGACGGTGACCGGCGACGAGACGCCGGCACCGCGCGACGGCGTGACGCCCTCCCCGTGCCCGTCCACGCTCTCGCCGACCGCGACGACGCCCACGCCGAGCCCGTCGACGGACACGCCGACGCCGTCCACCGAGACCCCGCCGGACTCGCCGTCGGACTCCCCCTCCGACTCGCCGCCGGACGCGCCGCCGGACAGCCCCGGCACCACGACCGGCGGGGCGGACACCACCACCGACGGCGCCACGGACACGACGACGGGCGGCGCGGCGGACGCGACCACCGACGGGACGGACGGACGTTCCGCGTCGGCCGGTTCGTCGTCCGGCCTGTCGCCGCTCAGCCCCTCCGGATCCGGCTCCGGCTCGTTCTCTCCCCCGGCACCCGGCCCCGCGCGTCAGCCGGTCGCCTGAGGCCCCCGCTCCCCGCGGACGCCCGTACCCGCCCCGTCCGGTACGGGCGTCCGCGCCGTCCGGCGCAGCAGCCGGGCCTCGCCGCGCCGCAGCGCCGGCCCCGGCACCAGGACGACCGGACGGTCCGCCCGCTCCAGGACCGCCCGGCGCACCGGTGCGCGGCGCGGCCGGGCCCACCGGCCGGTCCGGGGAGCGCCGCCGAGGACCAGCAGGTCGCCGGGGCGGTCCGCGGCCCCGAGGAGCGCCCGCACGGGGGTGTCGCGGACCGTCCGGCGCTCGACGGCGAGCCCGTCCGGGACGCCGCCGAGGCCCTCGTCGAACGCGGCGGTGAGCCGTCGCCGGGCGTCCTCCGCCCAGAGCCGGATCCACTCCGGGTCCGGGTTGCGCCGGTGCAGCGTCTCGCCCTCGGGCGGCTCCCAGGCCAGGACGGCGAGCAGGGACGCCCCGGTGCGGCCGGCGACGGCGGCCGCGTACCGGAGGGCGGCGAGGGAGGCGAGGGAGCCGCCGACCCCCACGACGAGACGCCCCGGCGGGCCGTCGCCGGTCACGTGGCGCCCTCCGTCGTCCGGGAGGCGGGCCGGTGGGTGCGGAGCGTGGCACGCAGGGTGCGCAGCCAGGTGCCCCATGGCAGGGGCCGGGCGGCCGGCTCCTCGGCGTTCCGCTGCCACAGACGCTCGTCACGGTCGGTGAAGTGCGTGGTCATCGTCGTGCTCCTCTCGGTCCGGTTCGTCGGCGAGGTGGTCGCGGTGTGTCTCCGCCCGGGTTGCCACCAGGCCACTGACGCAGAGTCTGTAGCCTTATTGGCCTGGACAGCAGAGCCAATAAGGAGTGATTGGCATGGCAGAGGGCCGTGTGGTCCACACCGCGGACCGGACCTTGACGGGCCGCCAGCTCGCCTCGCTGCTCACGCCGCCCCCGGAGGGCCGGTTCGGCTACCGCGAGCTGGCCCGGGCGGTGCGCGAGGCGCTCCTGGACGGCCGGGTGGCGCTGCGGCTGCGGCTGCCCGCCGAGCGGGAGCTGGCGCAGGTCCTGGAGGTGAGCCGGACGACCGTGACGGGGGCGTACGACCTGCTCCGGGAGAGCGGGTACGCGCACAGCCGGCGGGGCGCGGGGACGTGGACGGCGCTTCCGGACGGGCAGACGCCGACCGCGCTGGGCCCGTACCCGGACGCGGCGGACGAGGTGATCGACCTGGCGCTGGCCTCGCCGCGGGCGCCGCGCGCGGAGCTGGCGGAGGCGCTGGCGGAGGCCGCCGCGGAGCTCCCGAGGTTCGCCGCCGCGCCGGGCTACCACCCGTACGGACTACCGGAGCTGCGGGCCGCCGTGGCGGAGCGGTACACCTCGCGGGGGCTGCCGACCCGGCCCGAGCAGATCCTCGTCACGACGGGGGCGCAGCAGGCGCTGTCGCTGGTCCTGGCCCAGTTCGGCCGGCCGGGCGACCGGGTGCTGGCGGAGAACCCCTCGTACACCAACGCCCTCGACGCGATGCGGGTCCGGGGGATGCGGGTGACGCCGGTGCCGGTCACCGAGAACGGCTGGGACACGGGGCTCGTGGACGCGGCGCTGCGGCAGACGGCGCCCCGGCTGGCGTACCTCATCCCGGACTTCCACAACCCGACGGGGCGGCTGATGCCGCGCGAGCAGGGCCGGGAGCTGGCGCGGGCGGCGCGGGCGACGGGGACGTGGCTGGTGGTGGACGAGACGCTCACCGACACGGCGCTGGACGTGCCGGCACCGGCGCCGTTCGCCGCGGCGGCCGGGGCCGGTGCCGGGGAGCAGATCGTGTCGGTGGGGTCGCTGAGCAAGAGCTGCTGGGGCGGGCTGCGGGTCGGCTGGGTGCGGGCGTCGGCGCGGGTGGTGACGGAGCTGACGCGGACCCGGGTCACGGCCGACCTGTCGGGTTCGGTCCTGGACCAGCTGGTGGCGGTGGCGCTGATGCGGCGGCTGGAGCCGATCGTGCACGCGCGCGTGGCGGAGCTGCGGCGGAACCGGGAGGCGCTGGGCGTGGCACTGGCCCGGCACCTGCCGGAGTGGCGGTGGGCGGTGCCGCCGGGCGGGATGTGCCTGTGGATCGATCTGGGCCGGCCGGTGGCGACGCAGCTGGCGGCACGGGCGCTGCGGCACGGCGTGCGGGTGGAGGGCGGCGCGCGGTTCGGGGTGGATCCCGGGACGCACGAGCACCGGCTGCGGATCCCGTACACGCTGCCGGAGGACGTCTACGAGGCGGCGGCCGAACGGCTGGCGGCGGCCCTGGAGGGAGCCCCGGGCCGGTTCACGGATCCGGCGCTGCCGGAGTGGGTGGCCTGACGGGCTCCCGCGGTCGCGCGCGATATCCGGATGCTCCCGGGGCGGACATGCCTGTACGGTCCAACGAGTGGAACCGTTGACCGAGAAAGAGATCCGTTCGTCGTTCGTGAACGCGACGAAGGGTGACGCCGCGCGGCTCAAGCTGCCGCTGGACTTCGCCGAGACACCCTGGGACGACCTGGACTTCCTGGGGTGGGTGGATCCCGGGGCACCGCTGCGGGCCCATCTGGTGGTGCGCCGTGCGGACGGCCCGCTGGGCGTGTCCCTGCGGGTGCCGGCCGCGGGCCGGACCAGCGCGGTGAAGACCAGCATGTGCCAGATCTGCCTGACCGGGCACGCCTCGTCGGGCGTGACGCTGCTCGCGGCCCCGCTGGCGGGGGCGCGGGGCCGGGAGGGGAACACGGTCGGCATCTACGTCTGCGCCGACCTCGCCTGCTCCCTCTACCTGCGCGGCAGGCGCGTCCCCAGGCTGCGGGGGGTGCGCCACGACGAGACCCTCTCCGTCCCGGAGCGGGTGACACGCGCCGTCACCAACCTGGACGCCTTCCTCGCGCGCGTGACCGCGGGCTGAGCCCGGGGGGGGCGGCCCGGACGGGCCGCCCCCCGCGGGTCCCGCGGACCGGTCAGCGGAACGCCTGCTCGCCGGTGAGCGCCTTGCCGATGACGAGGGAGTGGACCTCGCTGGTGCCCTCGTAGGTGAGGACGGACTCCAGGTTGTTGGCGTGCCGCAGCACCGGGTACTCCAGGGTGATGCCGTTGGCGCCGAGGATGGTCCGGCACTCGCGGGCGATGGCGATGGCCTCGCGCACGTTGTTGAGCTTGCCGACGCTGATCTGCTCGGGCGTGATCTCGCCCGCGTCCTTCAGCCGGCCGAGGTAGACGGCGAGCAGCATGCCCTTGCCGAGCTCCACGGCCATGTCCGCGAGCTTCTGCTGGGTGAGCTGGTACGAGGCGAGGGAGCGGGCGAAGACCGTCCGGTCCTTCGCGTAGGAGATCGCGGTCTCCAGGCAGTCGCGGGCGGCGCCGAGGGCACCGAAGACGATGCCGAAGCGGGCCTCGTTGAGACAGCCGAGCGGCCCGGAGAGGCCGCGGGCGTCGGGCAGCATCGCGTCGGCGGGCAGCCGGACGTCCTCCAGGACCAGTTCGGCGGTGACGCTGGCCCGCAGCGACAGCTTCATCTTGATCTCGGGGGCGCTGAAGCCGGGGGTGCCGGCCGGGACGAGGAAGCCGCGGACGCCCTCCTCGGTGCGGGCCCAGACCACGGCGACGTCGGCGACGGAACCGTTGGTGATCCACATCTTGGTGCCGTTCAGGATCCAGTCGGAACCGTCCCGCTTGGCGTTCGTCCGCATCGCCCCCGGGTCGGAGCCGGCGTCGGGCTCCGTCAGGCCGAAGCAGCCGATGTACTCGCCCGCCGCCATCTTCGGCAGCCACCGCTGCTTCTGCTCCTCGGAGCCGTGCTTCCAGATCGCGTACATCGCCAGCGAGCCCTGCACGGAGACGAGGGAGCGCAGACCCGAGTCGACCGCCTCCAGCTCCATGCAGGCCAGGCCGTACGCCACCGCGCTGGTCCCCGCGCAGCCGTACCCGTCCAGGTGCATGCCGAGCACGCCCAGCTCGCCGAGCGTACGGGCGAGTTCGCGCGCCGGGATCTCGCCCTTCTCGAACCATCCGGCCACGTGCGGGCGCAGCTCGCGGTCCGCGACCGCGCGGACGGTGGCGCGGATCTCCCGCTCCTCGTCGCTGAGCAGGCCGTCGACGGCGAGGAGGGCGAGCGGGTGGACGGGGGTGGACGGCGAGGACTTCACGGGCGGCCTCCTGGCGGCTGTGACGAGGGTCGTGCTCGGCGTGGCGTGCCGAGCGTAGCCCCAGATTGGATTTTGGATCCAGTATTGAAAATCCGCCCCGCGCCCCCTACGGTCCGATTGGATCCAATCTCCAATCCGCTGGATCCAGGATCCGAGATCCACGATCCGATGTCAGGGGTCCACGATCCGCGATCCGCTGTCAGGGATCCACGATCCTGAGCATCGGTTCCACGATCCGGCGTACGGGATCCACCCTCCCGTACGCGCGATCCCCCATCCGACGGCCCGCCCACCCAGGGAGCGCGGAATGCACACGGACCACCCCCACGAGGCCGGCCCCGGCGCCCTCTCCGGCATCGTCGTCGCCGACTTCGGCCGGGTCCTCGCCGGCCCGTACATGACGATGCTCCTGGCCGACCTCGGCGCCGACGTGATCAAGATCGAACGGCCGGACGGCGGTGACGACACACGCGCCTGGGGCCCGCCGTTCGCGGACGGGCAGGCCACGTACTTCCTCGGGGTCAACCGGAACAAGCGGTCCGTCGCCCTCGACCTCACGGATCCGGACGGCCTGGCCGCGGCGCGGGCGATCGTCGACGGGGCCGACGTCCTGGTCGAGAACTTCCGCCCGGGCACCATGGAGAAGCTGGGCCTCGGCTTCGAGGAGGTCCGCCGCACCAACCCCGGTCTCGTCTACTGCTCGGTGACCGGCTTCGGCACCGACGGGGGCGCCGCACTGCCCGGCTACGACCTCCTCGTGCAGGCCATGGGCGGCCTCATGAGCGTGACGGGCGAGCCGGGCGGCCAGGGGACGAAGGCGGGGGTCGCGCTCGTCGACGTCATCACCGGGCTCCACGCCGGTCTCGGGGTCCTCGCCGCGCTGCGCCACCGGGAACGGACCGGCGAGGGCCAGCGCGTCGAGGTCTCGCTCCTGGGCTCGCTGCTCTCGGCCCTCACCAACCAGGCCGCCGCGCACCTCGGCGCCGGGGTCGTTCCGCGGGCGATGGGCAACCGGCACCCGAGCATCACCCCGTACGAGGTCTTCGAGGCGCGCGACCGGCCGCTGGTCCTGGCGGTCGGCAACGACCGGCAGTTCCGGGCGCTGTGCGAACGGATCGGCCGGCCCGGCCTGGCCGAGGACCCGCGGTTCGCCACCAACACGGCCCGCGTCGCCCACCGCGAGGAGCTGACGGCGGCGCTCGCCGGGCCGCTCGCCTCGCGCACGGCCGACGCCTGGTTCGAGGAGCTGACCGCCGCCGGCGTGCCCTGCGGCCCCATCAACGACCTGGCGGGCGCCTTCGCGCTCGCCGACCGGCTGGGGCTCGGCGCCCGCCTCCCGGAGGAGGCCGCCGGTCCCGGCCAGGTCGCGCACCCGGTCCGGCTCGGGGCCACCCCGCCCTCGTACCGCTCCGCTCCCCCGCGGCTGGGCGAGCACACCTCCGAGGTCCTGGCCGGGATCCCGCCGGCGGACGGCTCGGCCGCGGGCCGCTGATCCATAGGAAGATGACGGTCACCGACGGCGACGAAGGCCGCCGGTGCGCAGGCAACGCGGAGGGAAGGTCGGATCGATGAGCGGCGCGGTGGAGAGGCGACGGCCCCAGACGGCCCAGCAGTTCGTCCTGGGAGAGCTGCGGAGCGCCATCACCGGCGGCGAACTCCGCCCCGGCGCGCCCATCCGGCAGGACGCGCTCGCCGCCCGCCTGGAGGTGAGCCGGGTCCCCCTCCGGGAGGCCCTGAAGGCGCTGGAGGCCGAGGGCCTGGTCGTCCACCACGTCCACCGCGGCTATTTCGTCGCCGAGTTGTCCCTCGCCGACCTGGAGGAGATCTACCGCATCCGCGCCCTGCTGGAGACGGAGGCGGTCCTGCGGGCCATGGACCTCGGCCCCGAGGGCCTGACGGACACCCTGGAGGACATCCAGCGCGAGGTCGAGCGCGCCGCCGGGGCCGGTGACGTGACGGCCATGGCCGAGGCCAACCGCCGCTTCCACTTCACCCTGATCGACGCCTGCGGGATGCCCCGTCTCGTCCGCATGATCACCACCCTCTGGGACTCCACGGACGCGTACCGCTCCCTCTACTACACCGACCCCGGCCACCGCGACCAGGCCGTCCACGAGCACCGCGCGGTCCTCTCCTCGCTGCGCGAGGGCGACAAGGACGCCGCCGTGCGCCGGCTGGACGACCACCGCGCCCACGCGGTGGCGGCCCTGCGCGCGGTGCTGGCCCCGGAGGAGGACTGAGGCCCCGCCGGGAAATCCAGGTGCTCCCGCCCCGTCCCGGCTCCTAGGCTCCGCGCATGGAATCCCGCGACCCGCGCCCTCTGCTCAACGTCGTCGACGTCGAGGCCACCTGCTGGGACACCGCCCCGCCGCCCGGCCAGACGAACGAGATCATCGAGATCGGTCTGACCGTCGTGGACCTGGCCGCGGGCGAGCGGATCGGCCGCCACCGCATCCTGGTGCGCCCGGCCCGCTCGCGCGTCGGCGCGTTCTGCACCGAACTGACCGGCCTCACCCAGGCGGAGGTGGACACCGGCCTCGACTTCGCGGCCGCCTGCCGCCTCCTCGCCCGGGACCACGCCGCCGGGGTCCGGCCCTGGGCGAGCTGGGGCGACTACGACCGCAAGCAGTTCACCCGCCAGTGCGAGGCGACCGGCACCCGGTATCCCTTCGGCCGCGATCACACCAACGCGAAGGCGGTGTTCACCGAGGCCCACGGCCTGCGGCGCCGCCCGGGCATGGCCCAGGCCCTCGCCCACGCCGGCCTCCCCCTGGAGGGCCGCCACCACCGGGGCGAGGACGACGCCTGGAACATCGCGGCCCTGATCCTGGACCTCTCGCGCCGGAGCGCCTGGCCGTCCGCGGGCTGAGCTACACCCGCGGCCCGACACCGAGAACCGCCCAGACGGTCTTGCCTCCGGGGTGGTACGGGACGACTCCCCAGCCGTCGGCGAGCGCGGCGACCAGCGACAACCCCCTGCCCCCGTCCCCCTGACGCTCCCCCGCGCCCACCACGGCGGGCGCGGCGGGCCACCGGTCGCCGCGCGCGTCGGTGACCTCGACGCGGAGGACGCCGGCCGTCGTGTCCAGCGCCAGCCCGAGCCGGAAGTCACGGCCTCGCAGCCCTCCGTGGAGCACGGCGTTCGCGGCGAGTTCGGCCACGACCTGCTCGGCACGCTCCGTGAGCCCCTGCGGCACGCCCCAGAAGTGGAGTTCCGTCAGCGTGAGGAGCCTGGCCAGACGGGCACCGCTCCGGGTCGACGAGATCAGCTGACTGAACACGCGTACGGTAGAGGTCGGTTGGGGTGAGGTCTGGTTCATGGGGCCACAGTGACGGCCGCACGCCACGACCCGCGAGAGCCGCACCCCGTACGCGCCGTCAGCGTACGGGCACCCATGGTGGACAGTACGAGCCCCGTCCCGTCACTCTGAGTAGGCCGACCGCGGGAGCTGCCGCGGGTGCACGTGGAGGTGGCGGCGTATGAGCATCGTCGAGGCCGAGGGCGACGACGAGTGGGGGGCCGAGGACGGGGAGCGGGAGCCCGACCCTTCGGACAGTCTGCGGACGTTCGGCGCCGTCGTCCAGGCCCTGCGCGAACACGCCGGACTCAGCCGGGCCGAGTTCGCGGAGCTGGTCCGCTTCTCCAGACACACGGTGGAGTCGGTGGAGTTGGGCCGGAGGATGCCGGACGAGGCGTTCGTCGACCGGGGCGACGCGGCGCTGGGGAACACCGGGGCGCTGCGGAGGTCCGCCCCCTTCCTCTCCCGGGCCGAGGCGGGCCTGGCGGTGTGGTTCCGGCGCTGGGCCCGCCTGGAGAAGGTGGCGGTGAGCCTGTGCACGTACGAGTGCCGGCTGGTGCCGGGGCTGTTGCAGTCGGAGGCGTACGCGAGGGCAGTGTTCGACAACAGCATCCCGCTCCTGACGGAACGGCAGTTGGGTACCCAGCTCGCCGCGCGACTGCAGCGGCAGAAGGTGTTGTGGGAGCGACCGACGGTGCCGTTCAGCTTCATCGTGGAGGAGCACGTCTTCCGCCGGAGGCTGGGTGGGGCCGAGGTGCAGCGGAGCATGCTGGACCTGGTGCTGGAACTGAGCACGTCGCGCAATGTGACGCTGCAGGTGGTCCCGCTGGAGGCGGAGTTCCACGGCTGCCTGGACGGGTCGGTGCAGCTGCTCGAAACCCCGGACGGACGACGGCTCGGGTACTCGGAGGGACAGCAGAACGGACGCCTGATCACCGACCCGAAAGAGGTGCGACTGCTCCACCAGCGCTATGACACACTGCGCTCGCAGGCCCTCCACCCGAAGGAATCTCGGGGCCTGCTGGAGCGACTGCGAGGAGAACTATGACTACCCCGAAGGAACTCGCCTGGTTCAAGTCCAGCCACAGCGGCACCCAGGGCGACAGCTGCGTAGAGGTCGCCGTCGCCGGACAGGCCGTGCACGTCCGGGACTCCAAGGACGTCGGCCGCCCCGCCTTCACGGTCGGCCGCGAGGGCTGGGGACGGTTCGTGTCCTTCGCTTCGGAGAAGTAGCGTCCGTCCCCGCCGCGCGGCTCGGCCGGCAACCCGGCCTTCACTCGCCCGCGCGGCGGGCCCGCGGTGGTTCGTCCTCACCCTTCCTCGGTCGTGGTGGTCCTGCGGCGGCCGTACGCCTCGAAGACGCGCGCTTGCTCCTGCTTGCGCACCCGGCCCAGTTCGATGGGAAGAAGCCCGTGGGGGCGGCCGAGAGCACGGAGGATGTCGTCGAAGTACGGCACGGGCGTGTGGCCGGGGCCGATCACGAGCGACGACAGGAGGAGGCCCTCCGCGGGGGCACGCCTGTCCACCGCGACGAGGAGCGCCGTGCGTTCGGCGTCGGTGAGCAGCCCCGGGTCCATGCCGGCGGCGACGGCCAGCGCGTTCCAGCCCAGGCATGCCTCACGGGTGGCGGCCTGGATCAGCGCTCGCCTGACGTCGTCGACCTTGCCCTTCAACCGCTTCGTCAGGCCGTACCGGCCCGCCGCGGGCCCGGCGGTCCCCGGGACGGAAACGTTCCAGTTCTTCGCCGCCGCGTAGACCCGGTCACGTTCGAGGGGCCAGGCCGCGTCCGTGGACGGGACGGCCGCGCTGGGCGTCCATCCCAGCGCCTTGAGCACCGCGCCGAACATCGCGTCCGGGCCGTCCTTCCCTTTCTCCTTCACCAGCGCGGACAGCACCGGCTTGCCCGGCTTCCACGGGGAGTCGATCGCGACGAGCAGGTGGAACCGCGTCGTCACGGAGATCGTCGTGTGCAGGATCCCCTGGCCGGCCAGGAGGCCCTTCCACGTGATCAGCCCTCGCCCCTTGGCCATGAGCTTCAGGTGCTTCCGTAGCTCCGCGACGAGCTTCGGGTCCGGCTCGCCGTCCGGGCCGGCCTCGTCCGTCCGAGCCTCGTCCGTCCGAGCCTCGTCCGCCCGGGCCTCGTCCGCCCCGGCCTCGTCCGCCCCGGCCTTGTCCGCCCGGGCCTCGCGGACGGGCCGCTCCGTCGCCGTGGCGCGTTGTCGCGCCGAGTACCGCCAGAGGTGGTCGACCTGGGCCTCCGTCAGGTCTTCGCCCATCCCGTGCGCCGCGAGGACGTCCGCGAAGAAGGAGGCGGGACCCGGAGCCGCGTGGGCCGACTTCACCACCGCGGCGAGGAACGGTTCGCCGGGGGTGTGGGGGGTGTCGACCGCCACCAGGATCCGGACACGGTCGGCCGGGGTGAAGTCGCCCGGCACGGCGCCCGCTTGAGCGACCAGCGTCTCCCAGTCGATCAGCCCGCGCGCCCGCCGGACCTGTTCCAGCTTCGTACGGAAGGCGGCGACCATCGCTTCCTCGGTCGTCGCCGGAGGCCGTGCCGGTTCGGGAGGGGCAGCCGGACGCAGGTCGGGCCAGCGTGGATCCGCGCGGTGCGGGAGCGGGGTCGCCGCGTCGGCTCTTATCAGCCATCCGCCCTCTTCGCGCGGGCACAGGTGGGCGACACCGGTGAGGACGTGGATCGCGTGCGGCGGCGGAACCGGTGCCTGGCTCGGCAGGCCGATCCGTCCGCGGGTCGCGGCCGACCCTTCGGGCTGCACGTCGGCCTCGTAGAAGCGCGTGCGGTCCGTCCGTGCCGATGGGTCCTCCACCGCTCCGGTGAACGCGACGCTTCCGGGCCGGAGCGGGAAGGCCGGCCCCGCCGGGGATGCGGGCACGGGATCCGCCGTCGCGGCGAGGGCGGGCGTGATGACGCCGGCGTCCGTCAGCCGGCACTCGGCGAGGGTCGCCCACGCGACGGGGTGGCCGGGGCGCTGCGTCCCGACGTACACCTTCCGGGTGCCCTGCTCCGTACGGCAGGACAGGCGGACGGCGTGGCCGCTCACCTCGACCTCGTTGTGCGCGAGGCCGCTGTCGGGGCCGTACGCCCAGTGGACGCCCCGCGGGTGCCGGAGATCGAGCCGCTCCCGGTCGCTCCGCCAGGTCTTCAGCTCCGCGCGCCCCATCTGGACCCGGATGAGCCGTCCCCCGCCGAACCGGACCTCGACGGCGCCACCGGGGCCGGACCCCAGGTCCGGGTAGGTGACGCTCGCCCCCGGGTGACCGCAGGAGCGGGACAGCCACTCCTGGAGGGCCTTGCCGATGTACAGGTGGTCGGCGCTGGACTCGCCGTTCGCGGTGCGCCGGCAATGGACGGGAGGCCGGTGCGCGAAGTGGCACTTCTTCTCCAGGTAGCGCTTGGCGGTGAGCTTCTTGCCACAGCCTCCGAGGAGGATCCCGCAGTAGAAGTCCTCGCGGGAGCGCCCCCGCATGAAGATGTCGAAGTCGTCGTGGTCGAAGGGGAGGAAGGCGGGGACATCGGATCCGGACCGCCCGAGGACGGCGGTCTGGACCTTGCGGGTGTCTTCCTCGTCGGCGGACGGGGACATGACGCGGCTCCGGGTGGGTGCGGGGTGTTCGGGGAGCGGGGGGGAGCGGGGGGGGAACGGACGGGGGTGGGGCCGGGGCCGGGAGACCGACGCCCCGGTGGAGGGTACGCGGGCGCGTCCCGGCCCCGTGCCGTCAGCTCGACGTGGTGGCGCCGGTGAGGCGCACGACGGCCAGATCGCCTTCGGTCATGCCCCTGGAGCCGGAGAACACCCATGCCGCGGGGCTGGCTGCGGCGGGGATCCTGTAGACGAAGACGGCGTCGCGTTCGAACCCGGGCTGGACCTCCTCGCCGCAGGCGTCGGCCTCGTGGTTGGCCTTGACCAGGAACGCCTCGTCGATGAGGTCGAACTTCCGCCCCTCGGCGTCGACGAGGCCCTGGGAGATCCCGCCGCCGCACACGGGGTCGAAGGAGTCGGTGCCGTCGTTCTGGACGGTCGTCTCCACGATCGCGAACTTGGCTCCCGCGCCGGCCTTGAGGATCTTGTCCGAGCCGAAGTCCTCCAGGGTCACCGTCGCGGCCTCGCCGACCTTCCTGACGACGACGGTCGCCCCGCCGCTCTTCGCCTTCTCGCCGGTGACGAAGGTCCGGGCGGTGGGCGTCGGGCTCGGGGTCGTCTCCGGCTCCCGCGGGGGATCGGCGGGGTACGTACGGGTGTCCTGCCATATCGACGGGGTGGCCGTCGGTGCGGCGGCGTCCCGGACACCGGCGCCGTCGCCGTCGGTGCCTCCGACGAGAGCGGCGGTGACTCCGGAGGACACGCCGGCGACGAGCACGGTCCAGACGGCCACCAGGACCATGGCGCGGCGGGAGGGACGCGGTCCGACGGGTGCGGGAACCGGAGCGGCCGGGAGGGTGGGGTCTTCCGTGGGCTTGGGCGGGATCATGGCAGGAGACTCCTGGGGTGCGGGTCCGTCGGCAAGAGGGGCGGGGCTGTTTCGGGGCGCTCGTCGCGCGCGTGGGGGGTGACGGCCTGATCCCGCTGGTCCGCTCCCCCTGCTGGCGCGAGAGACGCCCAGGGGGCCGGCGGGCGGCGCTCGTTCAGGCTTCCGTATCTCCCCCGCGCCGGCGGAACGCCCGCTCGGCGAGGCCGCTGGAGAGCCTCCCCGTCGCCGATCTGGCCCGGCCGAAGGTCTCGGTGCCGAGGCGACGGGCGGCGTCGATGTTCTCCGCGCCCTTCTCCAGCGCCTTGTCCCTCGCTTCCACGGCCGCCTCCTTCCAGCGCCGCGCCTCCAGCTCCTCCCGGTCCCGCTCGATCCCGAGCCGCCCGTGGAAGTCGACGACGGCGACCTCCACGTGGTTGCGCGCGTGCACCACCTCGCGGGACGTGGTCGGGTGCAGCAGCACCTTCGCGTTGGCCGTGCCGGCGGCCGTGTGCATCCTGCCCACCAGCCGCTCGGTGCTCTCCGAGAGGAGTTCCATGCGGTTCTTCCGTGCGGCCCGGAGCCCGAGGCGGTGCGCGTCCAGCCGCTCCGGCTCCGTCGCCCGCACCCGGTCGAGTTCGAGCACGGCGAAGGCGTCCTGGAGCCGGGAGCAGTGCGCCAGCACGGCGAGCCACTCCCGTGCCTGGGCCTCGATCCCCTTCGACGCCCTGGCGAGGTCACCGACCTTGCTCTTGCTCGCCGTCCTCTCGGCGAGCGCGTCGAGCCGGCGCAGCGCGTACGCCTGGGCCTCGGCGATCGTCGTCGAGGTGTTCTGCACCTTCGACCACGTGACCCCGGAGACCCCGCCCACCCGCTCCCGGACGGTGAGGGCCTCCTTCAGCACGAAGTCCACCCCGATCACGCGCGCCAGCGCCTGGTCCTCCTGGGCGCGGAGCACGTCGTCGACCTTCTCGTCGATCGTGGCGAGGTAGTCGGCGATCTCGTCCATGGCCTGCTGCATCGCCAGTTGGGCCAGGACCGTCGCCACGCCGGCGAGCCGCGCCGGGCCGCCGCGGAGCGGTCCGCCCTTCGCGAACTCGACGAATCCCTTGGCCTGGCCCCTGGGGCCCTTCAGCACGCCCGTCTCGAGTCCGGTCGTCGCGCTCTTCCTCAGCCCGATCCTGTCGATCCGCCGCGCCGACTCCTTGGACAGTTTCACCCAGCGACCCGAGCCGGCGGCGATGTCGGCGCCCGCTCGGGCGGCTCCCGCCGCGTCGCCGAGGACGGCGCCGAGACGGCGTGTTCCGGGGCCGTTCGCCGGCAGTCCCTCCGAGACGAGGAAGCGTTCGACCGCCGCCGGATCGCCCAGGACCGCCAGGCCGTCGCCGTCTCTGAACAGCTGGATCTCGTCGTCCACGGTCCGTCCCCTCCCCGAGTTCAGCCCAGCCTGCCACAAGGGATTTCGCGCCGCGGGCGATCGGCGTGAGGGGGTGACGCGCCGACCGGCGCGCGGACGGCTGCGGTTACCCTGACGCCCCGGACACGAGGAGGAAGCATGGCGCGGATGCCGTCGGCGGAACGACGCCGGCAGCTGGTCGAGGCGGCGATCAGGGCGATGACCAGGGACGGGGTGGCCAGGACCACCACCCGGTCCATCGCCGCCGAGGCCGGGGTCTCGCTGAGCGTCTTCCACTACTGCTTCGATTCCAAGCAGGCTCTCCTCGAGGCCGCCATCGAGACGATCATCGGCGACTACGTGGCCCGGGTGCTGAAGGCGGTCGAGCCGCGGGCGACCCTGCGCGAGACGGTGCGGGCGGCGCTGCGGACGTACTGGGAGGACGTGACCGCGCATCCGGGCGAGCACATGCTGACGTACGACCTCACCCAGTACGCGCTGCGGGAGCCCGGCTTCGAGCACCTGGCGCGGGCGCAGTACGACCAGTACGTGCGGTCGGCGACGGTGCTGGTGGAGCAGGTGGGCGCGGTACGGGGCGCGGAGCCGAAGGTTCCGGTGCCCACGCTGGCCCGTCACCTGGCGGCCGCGGTGGACGGGATGACGCTCCAGTACCTGGTGCTCCGCGACGAGGAAGCCGCCCTGGAACAACTGGAACTGACGGCTGATCAGCTGGTTCGGCTGATCGAGGGCTGACGGTCGGCCGGTGCGGGACGGGGGGCTCCTCAATCGTTAGTAGGTCATTTGACCCGGACTCTTGACTCAGACCTCTGTCACCGCGATTCTCGGGGCGCCCGGTACACCCCCACCGACCGGAGGCTTCCCGACCATGAGCCCACGCACCACCCGTAGTCGCTCCCCCTTCCGCGGGACACGCCGCCTCGGTCTCGTGTCCCTCTTCCTCGCCCTGGCGGCCGTGCTCTTCGGCGCCGCCCCGGTCCCTGCGGCCGGTTCCCCCTGGTGGGAGCCGACCGCCCGGCCCGCGACCGATTCGCAGGTCAACGCCACGGGCGCGCCCTTCACCGGCACCGACGCCCAGGGGCGGGTGCGCGGCTTCGTCGACGCGCACAACCACGTGATGTCCAACGAGGGGTTCGGCGGCCGGCTGATCTGCGGCAAGCCCTTCTCCACGGCCGGCGCGGCCGACGCCCTCAAGGACTGTCCGGAGCACTATCCGGACGGTTCCGGCGCCCTGTTCGAGAACCTGACCGGCGGCGCGAACGGCAAGCACGACCCGGACGGCTGGCCGACGTTCGCCGACTGGCCGGCGCACAACTCGCTGACGCACCAGCAGAACTACTACGCCTGGCTGGAGCGGGCCTGGCGGGGCGGTCAGCGCGTGCTCGTCAACGACCTCGTCTCCAACGGCCTGTTGTGCTCGATCATGCCCCGGGACCGCGGGTGCGACGAGATGGAGGCCATCCGCCTGGAGGCCCGCAAGACGTATGAGATGCAGGACTACGTCGACTCGATGTTCGGCGGCCCCGGCAAGGGCTGGTTCCGCATCGTCACCAGCGCCGACCAGGCGCGGTCGGTGATCGAGCAGGGCAAGCTCGCCGTGGTCCTCGGCGTGGAGACCTCGGAGCCGTTCGGCTGCAAGCAGATCCTCGACGTGGCCCAGTGCGACAAGGCGGACATCGACCGCGGCCTGGACGAGCTGTACCAGATCGGCGTGCGCAGCATGTTCCTGTGCCACAAGTTCGACAACGCGCTGTGCGGGGTCCGCTTCGACAGCGGCACGACGGGCGTCGCCGTGAACATCGGCCAGTTCCTGTCCACCGGCACCTTCTGGTCCACCGAGCAGTGCGCGGGTCCCCAGAAGGACAACCCGATCGGGCTCGTCGCGCCCGCCGCCATGGCGGAGAAGCTGCCCGCCGGGGTGAGCGTGCCGAACTACGCCTCCGACGCCCGCTGCAACACCCGCGGCCTCACCAGGCTGGGCGAGCACGCGCTGCGCGGGATGATGGACCGGGGCATGATGCTCGAACTCGACCACATGAGCGTGAAGGCGGCCGGCCGGGCGCTGGACATGCTGGAGGCCGAGGAGTACCCGGGCGTGCTCTCCACCCACAGCTGGATGGACCTCGACTGGACCGAACGCCTCTACAAGCTGGGCGGGTTCACGGCGCCGTACATGCACAGCGCCGGCGGCTTCATCGGCGAGGCGAACGGGAAGGCCGAGCTGCGCGAGAAGTACGGCGTCGGCCTCGGATACGGCACGGACATGAACGGTGTCGGCGGCTGGCCCGGCCCGGTCGGCCCGGAGGCGCCGAACGCCGTCACGTACCCGTACCGCAGCTTCGACGGCGGCACCGTCCTCGACAAGCAGGTGACCGGCGAGCGGACCTGGGACCTCAACACGGACGGCGCCGCGCACGCCGGTCTCGTGCCGGACTGGATCGAGCAGATCCGGCTGACCCCGGGCGGCCCCGAGGTCATCGGGGACCTGGCGCTCGGCGCCGAGTCCTACCTGCGGACCTGGCGGGCGACCGAGCGGCACGAGCCGGGCGAGAACCTGGCGTCGGGCGTGCCCACCTCGGCCAGCTCCACCGAGTGGCACCCGTTCACCAGCTACGCCTCCGGGCGCGCCTTCGACGGTGACACCGGGACCCGCTGGGCGAGCGACTGGTCGGACGACCAGTGGCTCCGGGTGGACCTGGGCGAGGTCCGGCGCGTCGGCCGGGTGACCCTGGACTGGGAGCGGGCCTACGCCCGCCAGTACCGGATCGAGGTCTCCGAGGACGGCGCGAACTGGCGCACGGTCTGGTCGACGGAGGCCGGGGACGGCGGCTACGACACGGCAGAGTTCGCCTCCACGCCGGCCCGGTACGTCCGCGTCCACGGGGAGCGGCGGGCCACGCAGTGGGGCTACTCGCTCTACGAGGTGACGGTCACCCGCTCCTGAGCGGACGCGGGTGACGAGGAGGGGCCGGCCGGATCGACGAGGATCCGGCCGGCCCCTCCGGCGCGCGCGGGGGTGTCAGCCCGCCGCGGGGGGCGTCCAGTCGGCGGGGATCCTGGCGAGCCGGACCCGCTGGGGGTGGTCGCCGACGTCCACGGTCGCGACGCGCTCGCCGGTGGCGAAGTCGATGGCGCTCACCCGGTCGGCCCCGCTCTCCGAGACGACGCAGGCGCGGCCGTCGCCGCTCACGGTGGCCCAGTAGGGCTTGCTGGTGGGCACGAGCGGGCCCTGCTTCAGCGTCTCGCGGTCGACGACGGTGGCGTAGTCGTCCATGGTGCCGGCGACGCACAGCTTGCGTCCGTCCGGGCTGATGGAGAGCCCGTGGTGGCGCGAGTCGTTGACCCAGGTGGTGCGGTCGGGGTCGGTGGCGGGGCTGCCCGGCAGGGACTTCAGCCGGGTGACGCGGTCGCTCTCGATGTCGTACTCCAGGAACCCGTTCAGGAAGGAGACCTGGAAGTAGAGCTTCTTCTCGTCGGGGGTGAAGACGAGGGGGCGGACGGCGTCGGAGAGGTCGTCGCGGCCGAAGGCGTCGAGGCGGGAGCGCATGTCGATCACGCGGACCGTCTCGAAGGTGGTGGCGTCCACGACGGTGATCTTCCGGTCGCCCTTGGTCCAGTCGAGCCAGGGCGCGTCGAGGGCGGTGGTGACCTCGCCGATGGACATGTTCCAGAGGCGGCCGTCGGAGGTGAAGACGTTCTCGTGGGGCTTGTCGCCGGTCTTGAAGCTGCCGAGCTGGCGGCCGGTGGCGATGTCGAGGACGTGGACGGTGTTGGCGGTGGAGGCCGAGACGGCGACACGGGTGCCGTCGGGCGAGACGGCCATGTGGTCGGAGCGGTAACCGGCGACGGGGAAGCGCCAGTTGACGCGCCCGGTGCGCAGGTCGAGGGAGACGACGTCGGCGAAGCTGGGCCGGGAGACGACCATGGCGGTGCCGTCCGGGGTGGCGTACATGTCGTCCACGAACTGGTCGTGGCCCTCGCCCGGTCCGCTGCGGACGCCGAGGAAGAACGCGAGCTTGACGGGGTTGAGGTAGATCTCGCGGAGGCGCTCCTCCTTGTCCGGGATCACGTTCATCCGGCCGATGCGGTGGAAGTCGCCGCGGGCGGCGATGACATCGGCGGTGCCGTCCCAGTTGTTGCCGACGAACATCACCTCGCCGAGGGGCGCGCCGGCGGCCCCGGACGCGACGGGCGGGGGCGCGGCGACGGCGGGGGCGAGCAGCGAGAGGGACGCCGTCAGGCAGGTGGCGAGGGCGACCGCGAGACGGCGGGTCCGGGTCGTACGAGCCGAGGGCATGGGGGAGCCTTCTTCCTTGCGGGGACGATGACTTACCGGAGGTAACTCGGAGGTAACCACGGACCCGCCGCACCCACAAGACGTCTTCCGCACCCCGTTCACCGGGGGCGCGCGGGGCTCCTCGCGCGACCCTTCGCCGGGCCCTCGCCCCGGCCCCGCCCGCGCTCCGGCCGCCCCTCGTACCGGCCCCGCCCGCGCTCCCGCGCCTCGGCTCCCCGACCCCGCCCGTCCCCCCGCCGCCGCGGATGGGAGATCATGGAACCGTCACCCTCAGAAGGGACGGAACGGACGATGAGGCACCGCAGTGTCGCGGACCTGATGACCCCTACGGCGGTCGCGGTCCAGCGCGGGACCCCGTTCAAGGAGATCGCGCGGCTCCTCGACGAGTACGGCATCACGGCGGTGCCGGTCGTCGACGAGGAGAACCGGCCGGTGGGCGTGGTCTCCGAGGCGGACCTGCTGCGCCGGCACACCGCCAAGGACGGCCCCAGCACCGCCGAGGCGATGATGTCCAGCCCGGTGCACACCGCCCGCCCCTCCTGGACCGCCGTCGAGGCGGCCCGGCTGATGGAGCGGCACCGGGTGAAGCGGCTGCCGGTCGTGGACGCCGGCGGGCGGCTCATCGGGGTCCTCAGCCGCAGCGACCTGCTCCAGCTCTTCCTGCGCCGCGACCGCTCGATCCAGGAGGAGATCCGCGAGGACGTGGTCGTCCGCATCCTCGGACTCTCCCCCGCCGCCGTCCACATCGACGTCGACGAGGGCCGGGTCACCCTCAGCGGCACCGTCGGGCGCGGGGAGCTCGTCCCGCTGCTGCGGCGCCTGTGCGAGTCCGTGGACGGCGTGGTCGAGGTCGTCGACCACCTGACCGTGGAGCCTCCCGAGGAGTGAGCGACGGCGGCCGGACCCGGGCGGGGTGCCGGGAGGGGGCCGCGGCGCGGGGCGGCCCCGCGGGGGCGTGGCGCTCCCGCGGGGCCGTGGTCCGCTGGACGGCGGGCTCCTCAGGAGACCGCCTCCGGCCAGCCGTATCCGGGACCCGTGCGCCGCGGTACGGTCCCGGCGCCCACCGCCTCCATCTCGCGGTTCGCCTCCCGCATCAGCTTGCCCGCCAGGTCCTTCATGGCCCGGCTCGCGGCCAGCTCGTCGCCGATCACCGGCACGTCCGTGTCCGCCGGGTTGCAGCGGGCCGATCCGTGTCCCGTGAAGGTCGCCGTCCCCGTGTCGAGCCGGGCCTCGGCCTGGGTCCGGCCCGCCTCCTCGTTCAGTTCCAGGCCGACCCTCCACTCCAGGTTCCGCGTCATGGTCTGCCTCCTCGCACGCCGGTCGGCGCCGCCGGTGCCGTACGTGCCCGGGGCGCTGCTCCCCCGTCCCTTCCAGGATCCGCCCATGGGGGCTCCGGCGCACGCGGCGGCCCGGGCGGACGACGGGTGGAGGCGGGTGTTCCGCCGCGGAGGGGCGGGAACCACCCCCGGCACGGGGACTTCACGGCGAAGGGGAACCGCTATGGCCGCCCGGTTCGGCGCGCGCAGACGGCTGGAGGTGCTCCAGGTGGCCGTCGCCGGCCTCGGGGTCCCCGCGAGCCTCGGGATCGGTGCGGTCCTGGGCGCGAGCGGCCTGCACGTCGGCGTCGGACTCGCGGCGACCGCTCTCGTCCTCATGGCCACGGCCACCGCTCTCGCGAAGCTGGACGCCCTGCTGTCCCGCTACCCCGCGCCGCCGTCGCAGAAGCGCCGCCGCGCCCGCCGCCCGGACGACGGCGCCCCGGGCGGCACCGGACCCGGCGGCGGGGACGACTGGCTCTGAACGCGCGGGGCGGGCCGGGAGCCGCCCGTCGACGCGCCCCAACGCCCTTGGACCAGACCTTTGTTGCCCGCCCCGCCCCGTCTGGATACGATCACCCCGGGTCGTGACTGGCGCACGTGGAGCACCACAGGGAAGCGGCCCTCCCCCTCGGACACGACGCCGACCGCCTGGGCGTCCTCCCCCATCGGCGCGATCGATCCGAGCTGGTGCGGGAGGCGGAGCGGGCCTCGGGCCGGCCGGCCGCCGCGTCGTTCGAGCACGTCTCCCCGGCCGGTGCCGCCCTCGCGGGCCCGGTGGACGAGGCGACCGCCCGGCCGTACGGCGTGGACCCCGCCCGGGTGGGCGCCCTGGCCGGTGCCTACCTCCGGGCCCGGGACGCCGACCCGAAGTCCTCGTACGGGGACTTCGCCGCCGTCTCGCGCGAGGTGGACCTCGAACTGGCGGACCTGCTGGCCGGGGTCGTCTCGGACGGGATCGTCGCCCCCGGGTACGCGCCCGGCGTCCTGGAGGTCCTCGCGAGGAAGAAGAACGGCGGCTTCCTGGTGATGGAGGCCGATCCGGGCTTCGCGCCGCCGGACGAGGAGGCCCGCGAGGTCTTCGGGATGCGGCTCGTCCAGGACCGCGACCGGAGCCCGCTCACCCCGGAACTCCTGACGGACGTCCCCGTCGGCGCGCTCTCCGACGCGGCCCGCGCCGACCTCCTCCTCGGGCTCGCCGTGCTGCGCCACACCCAGTCCAACTCGGTCTGCTACGTCCGCGACGGCCGGACCCTCGGCATCGGCGCCGGCCAGCAGTCCCGGGTCGACTGCACCCGCCTCGCGGGCGCCAAGGCGGACACGTGGTGGCTGCGCCGGCACCCGCTCGTCCAGGGCCTCGCCTTCCGGCCCGGCGTCCGCCGGCAGGACCGGATCAACTGGCAGGTCCGGCTCGCCGAGGGCGACCTCACCGCGGACGAGCGCGCCCGCCTCCGCTCCGCCGTCACGACGGACCCCGGCGACCTGGGCCCGGACGCGCGGGCCGCGTGGCTGGCCGGGCTGACCGGGGTGTCCTTCGCGTCGGACGGCGCGCTGCCCTTCCGCGACAACGTCGACCACGCCCACCGCCACGGCGTCACGGCCATCGCCGAGCCCGGCGGTTCGATCCGCTCGGCCGAGGTCGAGGACGCCTGCCGGGAACTCGGCGTCACGCTCGCGCGGACGGGCCTGCGCCTCTTCCACCACTGAGCCGCCGCCCGGTCGCCCTCCGCCCCGCGCCCCCGCGGCTCACCCCGCCGGACGGTCCGGGAGGCGGAAGCCGTCGAACAGGTCGTCCATGCCGCGCAGGGCCAGGCGGGTCGGGGTGGCGAGGACCGCCAGGTCGCGGGCCGTCGCCGCGAGGGGGTGGCGGAGGGCCCCCAGGCGGCCGACCCGGCGGGCGCGGACGCGCACGGCGTCGGCCCGGTCGCGGCGGGCGGCCGTGTAGGCGGCGAGAGCGGCCGGAACGCCGTCCGCGTCGCCCCCGGCCCCACCGGAGGCCCCCGGACCTCCGGTGTCCCCGGCCGGGAGGAGGTGGGCGAGGACCACCGCGTCCTCGATGGCCTGGCAGCCGCCCTGGCCCAGGTTGGGGGCCATGGCGTGGGCGGCGTCGCCGAGCCAGGCGATCCGGCCGTGGTGGAGGCGCGGGAGCGGGGCGGCCAGTTCGTGGAGGTCGTGGCGGAGGACGTCGGCGGCGGGGAGGCGGGCCACGCGCTCCAGCAGGGCGGGAATCGGGTCGTGCCACGTGCCGAAGCGGCGGAGGAGCTCGGCACGTGCGTCGGCCAGGTGGGCTCCGGCCGGGACGACGGCGGTGGCGTAGAGGTAGAACCGGCCGTCGGAGAGCGGGGTCACACCGAACCGCTCGCCCCGCCCCCAGCTCTCGCTCATGGCGTCGATCCGCAGGTCGGGGGCTTCCACGAGGGCCCGCCAGGCCGTCTCGCCGAGATAGCGCGGGCCGGGGTGGGCGGGGAAGTGCGCGCCGCGCAGCGGGCCGTGGATCCCGTCGGCGGCGACCACCAGGTCCGCGGGCAGGCCGGGGCCGTGCTCCGTCCGCACGACGGGGCGGCCCGCGGCGTCGTCGACGCCGAGCACGGTGGTGCCGTGGCGGAGCGCCCCCGCCGGGAGCGCGGCGGCCAGTGCGGCGGTGAGGGCGGGGCGGGGGACGGCGATCGGGGGCATGCCGTAGCGCGCCGCCATGTCGGCGGTGCGGACACGGGTCAGCCACCGGCCGTCGGCCCGGCGCACGCCCATCGACTCGGGCACGGCCCCGCCGGCGGCGCGGGTGACGTCGACGCCGACCGCGTGGAGCGCGCGCAGCGCGTTGGGCGCGAGGCCGATGCCGGCTCCGGTGACGGGGGGTTCGGGGGCGCGTTCGCAGACGGTGACCCGCCAGCCCCGGCGGTGCAGCCCCACGGCGGCGGTGAGCCCGCCGATCCCGGCTCCGACCACGACCGCACGACGTCTCGTCATGGAGCCGCCTCCTTCCGTTCCGCCCACCCGCTGTCACCGCGAACCCGCGGCCGCCGCCTCGTTCGCGCGCGTCCGGCCACCGCTCACGGAACGGTCCGTGATCCAGTATCGGGCGGGGCGCGGCCGGTGCGACGGCCGGGACCGCGGGATCCGGCGGAGGGCGTCAGGGCCGGGAGGCGCCGGACGGGGTCACTCCGGGGAGTGCCGGTCGGGCGTGGCGTGCGCGAGGAGGAACTCGGTCGCTCCGGCGATGGCCTCCGCGTAGGTGCCGTGGACGGGCTCGGACTCCTTCTCCCGCTGGTCCGCGGCGGTGGCGGTGTACCACCAGGCGTCGGTCTCGGCGTCGTGGTGCACGACGGCGGTGCCGCCCGCGTAGTGGAGCGGGATGGACTCGCTGGTGGACTTCCTGACCACGGCGTGGGGCCACTTGAGCCGGGCGGACTGCCGCTTGATGCCGCCCCAGGCGGCGCCGAGCTGCGCGTAGTTCGCCCCGCTGCGGCCGGCGACGGTGGCGGCGCTCTCCGCGAGGCGGTCGACGGACTGCTTGGCCTCGTACAGCGCCCGCAGGAGCGCGAGCTGCACGTCCGGCGCCGCCATGAGCACGGGGTCGTGCGTCTTGCCGGCCGCGCGGTAGGCGAGCAGGCGGGTGGAGATCCGCTCCGCCAGGGCGCGCACGGCGTCGTGGACCTCCTCGTCCATGGTGAACGCGTCGTCCTGGGTGGGCTCGTTCCAGGGAGGTTCCACCAGGTTCGAGACGGCGGTCCAGAAGTCGTCGTCACTCTTGTCGGGGGTCGGGATCCCAGCCACATCGTTCATGCGACAAGCCTACCTGTCGGAACCATATTTCGACAGTTTTTACTGTCACATCGCTCCGCTCCGCCGTGTCGGCCGGCCACCGGCGGCACCCCGGGAGCGGCGTGTGGGACGGTGGGGGCATGCCGGTTCCCGTGATCCTCGACTGCGACCCCGGTCACGACGACGCCTTCGCCATCCTGCTGGCCGCCGCCCACCCCGCGATCGACCTGCTCGCCCTCACCACCGTCGCGGGCAACCAGACCCTGGAGAAGACCACGCTCAACGCCCGCCGGGTGTGCGCGGTGGCCGGGATCCGGGGTGTGCCCATCGCGGCGGGCCGGGACCGGCCCCTGCACGGGGCGCGCCGGACCGCCGAGAACATCCACGGCGACTCGGGGCTGGACGGGCCCGGCTTCGGCGCGGGCGAACCGGACGTGCCGCAGGACCCGCGCGACGCCCTCGCCCTCGTCCGGGACACCCTGCTGGCGCACCCGGAACCGGTGACGCTCGTGCCGACCGGGCCGCTCACCAACATCGCCGCCCTCCTCCTCGCCCACCCCGAGCTCGCCGGCCGGATCGCGCGGATCGTGCTCATGGGCGGCTCGACCGGACGCGGGAACACCACGCCCGCGGCCGAGTTCAACATCCTGTGCGATCCGGAGGCGGCGGACATCGTCTTCCGCAGCGGCCTGCCGGTGACCATGTTCGGCCTCAACGCGACCCATCAGGTCCGGGCGACCGCCGAGGTCGTCGCCCGGATCGCGGCGCTCGGCACCCCGCTCAGCGCGCTCTGCGTCGAGCTGCTCACCTACTTCGCGTCCACCTACCGCGAGGTGTACGGCTTCGACGCGCCCCCGCTGCACGACCCGCTCACCGTCGCCCATCTGATCGACCCGTCGCTCGTGGGCCTGGTGCGCGCGGCGGTGACGGTGGAGCTGAACGGCACGTACACCCGGGGCGCGACCGTGGTGGACCTGCACGGGGTGACGGGCCTGCCCCCCGCCGTCGAGGTCGGCACGGACGTCGACACGGACCGGTTCTGGGACCTGATCGTGGAGGCCGTACGGACCCTGGGCGACGCCTCGGGGCGTTAGACCGTCCCGTTCGGATCCCGCCGGGCCGGCTCAGGCTCCACGGGAGACGCGGCCGCCCCGTCAGGCGCGGCCCGCGGCCTTCTGGCTGCGGCGGGACAGCGAGTCGACGACCACGGCGGCCAGCAGCACCGCGCCGGTGATCATGAACTGGACGGCGTTGCTGACGCCCATGATGTTCATGCCGGACTGGATGGAGCCGATGACGAGCGCGCCGAGCAGGGCGGACCAGACGGAGCCGCGTCCGCCGAAGAGGCTCGTCCCGCCGATGACGGCGGCCGCGATCACGTTCATGAGGAGATTGCCGCCGCCGGAGGTCTGGCTCGCGGACTGGATCTGTCCGGCGAGGAAGAGGCCGCCGACGGCCGCCATCGTGCCGGCGACGGTGAAGACGCTCATGCGGACGAACGGCACACTGATGCCGGCCCGCCGGGCTCCCTCGATGTTGCCGCCGACGGCGAAGATCTGGCGCCCGTAGCGGGTGCGGCGCAGCACGAAGTCGAGGATCACCAGCAGGACCAGGAAGATCAGCAGCGCGAGCGGGAGCCCCCGGTACTGGTTGAGGATGTACGCGGCGGCGAAGGCGATCGCCGCGATGACGGCGGTCCGCAGCACGATCTCGGCGAGCGGACGGTACGGCACCCGGGCGGCCCGCCGGCGCCGGGCGTCGAGCAGCCCGGCGAGCAGGAACAGCCCGACGCCCACCGCCGCCGTGACGTAGGCGGCGGCCGGGCTCTCGAAGATCGTGGAGTAGAGCTCGGAGACGATGCTCTCGCTGGGGATGTTGACCGTGCCGCTGGTGCCGAGCACCTGCAGCATCAGCCCGTTCCAGGCGAGGTTGCCCGCCAGCGTGACGACGAAGGCGGGCACGCCCACCTTGGCGAAGAAGAACCCGTGGATGAGTCCGACCGCCGCTCCCCCGGCCAGGGCGACCAGCAGCGCCAGCCACTCGTTCATGCCGTTGATGACGTTCAGCACGGCGAAGATCGCCGCGCACAGGCCGCTGACGGAGCCGACGGACAGGTCGATCTCGCCGAGCAGCAGGACGAAGACGATGCCGACGGCGATCATGCCCGTGCCGACGATCTGCTGGCTGAGGTCGGAGAGGTTCTGCGCGGAGAGGAAGGCGCTGTCGAGGCTGCCGAAGACCGTCCAGATGATGACGACGGCGACGACGACGGGCAGCGAGCCGAGTTCGCCGCTGCGCAGCTTGCGGCGGAACTCGCCCGCGTACCCGCGGAAGCCCTCCTCGCGGACGATCAGCCGGCTGTCGACCGCGGGCATCGCCTCGGGGGCGGGCTGCTGGGCGGCGGCGTCCGGGCCGGGCCGGCCGTCGCGGTCCCCGGGGTCACGGCCGTGCGCGCCGCGGTGGCCGGAGTCGCTCATCATGGCGTCTCCTCCCCGCGTGCCTCCCGCTCCTCGCGTTTCCGGGCCTGGCGCCGGGTGACGGCGCTGTCGGAGGCGCCCGTGATGGCGGAGATGATCTCCTCGGTGGTGGTGGAGCGCCGGTCGAAGAAGCCGTTGTTGCGGCCGAGGCGCAGCACCGCGATCCGGTCCGCGACCGCCATCACGTCCACCATGTTGTGGCTGATCAGGATGGTGCCGAGGCCGTGTTCGCGGAGGCGTTCGACGAGGTCGAGGACCTCGGCGGTCTGCTCCACGCCCAGCGCGGCGGTCGGCTCGTCCAGGATGACGACCCTGGGGTCGCCGATCAGCGAGCGGGCGATCGCCACGGTCTGGCGCTGGCCGCCGGAGAGCGACGCGACGGGGATCCGAACCGACGGGATCCGGATGGAGAGCGTCTCCAGCAGTTCGCGGGAGCGCTGTTCCATGCGGACCTCGTCGAGCACGCCGAAGCGGCGCAGCTCCCGGCCGAGGAAGAGGTTGCCGACGACGTCGAGGTTGTCGCAGAGGGCGAGGTCCTGATAGACGGTGGCGATGCCGAGGTGCTGGGCGTCGTGCGGCCGGTGGATGGAGACCGGCCTGCCCTGCCACTCGATGACGCCGTCGTCGGGCGGGTTCACCCCGGCGATCGCCTTGACGGCGGTCGACTTGCCGGCGCCGTTGTCGCCGACCAGGGCGACCACCTCACCGGCGTGGACCTCCAGGTCGAAGTCCGACAGGGCCTGGACCGCGCCGAACCTCTTGGACACCCCCCGCAGCATGAGCACGGGTGCTTCGGACAACGTCGACCGCCTCCTCGGCGGGAGCGGGCACCAGCGGGCCGGTCACTCCAGCCCGGCTTCCTTGCAGGCGTCGGCGTAGGCCGGCGTGCAGATCTCCTGGACCGTGTACAGACCGTCCTTGACGACCGTGTCCTTGATGTTGTCCTTGTCCACCACGACCGGCGTCAGCAGGGTGGCCGGGACCTCCTGGCCACTGCCGCTGGTGACGGTGACGGGGGTCAGGTCGTCGGGGAGCGGCTTGCCCTCGGCGAGGTTGACGGCCATGGTGGCGGCGATGTCGGCCTCGGGCTTGTACGGCTTCTCGATGGTGATGGTCTGTGTGCCGAGCAGGATGCGCTGGATGGCGTCGAGCTGGGCGTCCTGGCCGGTCAGCGGCACGTTCATGCCGGCCGACTTGAGGGCGGTGGCGATGCCGGCGGCCAGTCCGTCGTTGGCCGAGTAGACGCCGACGATGTTGTCCTTGCCGAGCGCGCTGATGGCACCGGACATCTGCTGGTTGGCGTTGTTCGGGTCCCAGTTGGGGGTGTCGTACTCCTTGCCGATCTTCACCTTGCCGTCGAGGACCGAGTGGGCGCCGGCCTTGAACTCGGCCGCGTTCGGGTCGGTGGGCGACCCGTTGTGCATGACGATCTGGCCGCTCTCGGCCTTGTCGCCGAGCGCGTCGAGGAGCGCCCTGCCCTGGAGCTCGCCGACCTTGCGGTTGTCGTACGAGACGTAGGCGTCGACCGGGCCCTGGGCGAGCCGGTCGTAGGCCACGACCTTCACGCCGGCCTCGTTGGCCTTCTCCACGGAGGACTGGATCGACTTGGCGTCCACGGCGTCCAGGATCAGCACCTGGTCGCCCTTGGCGAGGGCGGTGTTGACCTGCTGCTGCTGCGTGGTCGCGCTCTCGGCCGCGTTGTAGTAGTCGATCTGGGCGTCCGGGGCGAGTTCCTTGATCTTCTGCTCGATGTACGGCCGGTCGAACTTCTCGTACCGCGTGGTCTTGCTCTCCGGCAGCAGCAGTCCGATCTTGATGTCCTGCTTGGCCTGCCCGGGCGACGCGCCTGTCGTCGTCGCCACCACGCCCAGCGACAGGGCCACGGTCGAGGCCACCGCTATCGCGCCTCGCAATGTACGGGTCATGGGAGGCTCCTTTCGCGCGCCTCGACCCGCCCCACGGACCACGGGACCGCGGGGGCGCGGGCGCACCTTCGGCCTATCTCTCGACACTAGACCCAACGCGGGGGCCGGACCATTCGCCCCGAGGGACCGGCGCGGAGCGTGAGCGGACGGGGCCGGACGGTGGCCGGACCGGCGGGCGCGGGAGCCGGCCGGTGTGCGGGGCGGCCTCGTCACCGCGCGGGATCGCCGCCCAGCCTGCGGCGCTCGCGGCGGTCGGGGTGGCGGACGACGATGCCGCCCGCGCCACCGGAGCCGGTCAGCCGGATCAGCGGGGTTCCCGGGAGCCGGTCGGGCGTGGTCCGGTCCTTCAGGCCGCCGACGCCGGGGTCCACGCCGCCGGTGTCCGCGGCCCAGCCGTCGGGGATGACGACGGTGACACCGGACGTGTCCCCGTACACCTCCACCGCGACCTCCGCGAGACGGCACTCGACCCGCGTGAAGTCGAGCTTCACACCCCCCACGCCCCCGTGCGCGATCACCCGCCCGGGGACCTCCCAGCGCCCGGGCCCCCGGGATGCGCCGTACAGTCCGCCCTTGAGCACCAGCGGAGGCAGGCTCTCCGCGGTGACCGGCTTCGGCAGATCGGCGGTCACCACGGCCAGTTCGGCGCGGGTCCTGGACGTCAGCGCCTGTTCCAGTCGCGCGTCCAGTTCCCCGAGATCGATGCGCCCCTCGGCCGCCGCGTCGCGCAACTGCTCGACCACCGCTTCCCGTTCGGCGTCCGAGGCGCGGAGCGCTCCGGTGGGGACGGGATCCGGAAGGGGTGACGCGGGCTGGGCGGTCATGATCGCAAGGATAGGCGAACGCCCCCTCCGGGCGGGCGGATTCAGGAGCCCACGCACGTTCCCGCCGTGCCGGGGCTCACGCCGTGGACGGGACCGGGTCCGGGAGGGGCGGGGACCCGATCCGGTCGCGGACGGCTCGCCGGGCCTGCGGGCTGGCCGACCGGGCCGCGTACACGGTGGCCGTCGCCGCCCTCGACCCCGTCGGGGACGCCGGCACCGACGGCGTCGCCGCGCTCACCGAGGCGCTCGGCCACCTGCCGGCCGTCTCGTTCGCCGTCGCCCCCTGCGCCGGCGACGAGGCGGCGGCCGTCGTCGCCCACGAGGACGACACGGCGGACGCCGTGAAGGAACGCCTGCGCGAGGTGGCGCCGCTCGTCGAGGCGTGCCGGCCGGGAAGTGCCTGGCGGGTCGGCCTGAGCACACCGGTCACCGCGCCCGCTGCCCTGAACACGGCGCTGGCACAAGCCCGTTACGCCCTCGCGGCCACCCGTGTCACTCCCCTGCCGTCCCCCCGTGTCGCCGGCCTCGGCGACCTCGACGGACTGGCCCTGCTCCTCGCCGGCGTCCCGGCCGGCATCCGGGAGATCTACCGCGGCACCGTCCTCGCGCCGCTCCTCGGAGCCGTGCGGGGCTCGGGCGCCATGCTCCTGGAGACGCTGGAGGTGTTCCTGGCGCACGACGGCTCCTGGGCGCGGACCGCCGAGGCCCTCCACGTCCACGTCAACACGGTCCACTACCGGGTCGAGCGCATCGAGGCGCTCACCGGCCGGGACCTGTCCCGCCTCGACGACCGCCTGGACCTGCGCGCCGCGCTCCTCTGCGGCTGAAACGGCTCCCGGAGGGAGCGGTCAGGGCAGATCGATGTGCACGCTGGTCGACTTCACCCGGGCCGTCACGGTGACGCCGACGTCGAGCCCCAGTTCGTCGACGGCCTCACGGGTCACCAGGGACACCAGCCGGTGCGGCCCCGCCTGCACCTCCACCTGCGCGGCGACCTCGTCCACCCGCATCCCGGTCACGATCCCCACGAAGGAGTTCCGCACCGAGGTGGACACGTCGCCCTCCGGGACGGCGTGCGGCCCCGCCCCCCGCTCCTGGGCGAAGGCGGCGAGGGCCACCCCCTCGATCACCCGTCGGCCGGCCCCGTCGCGCACCATGGCCAGCCTGCCCCCGTCCGCCCATCGGCGAACGGTCTCCGAACTCACTCCGAGCAGCTGCGCGGCCTGCCCGATGCTGTACGACGGCACGCCCGCACTCTAGGCCACGCCCGCACCCGGGCGCCGCAGGAGTCCGGGTGCGGT
The DNA here is from genome assembly GCF_042885515.1 of Streptomyces sp. NPDC058052. Lineage (NCBI taxonomy): Bacteria > Bacillati > Actinomycetota > Actinomycetes > Kitasatosporales > Streptomycetaceae > Streptomyces > Streptomyces sp. NPDC058052. The sequence continues at coordinate 63,400 of NZ_JBHVRX010000027.1, forward strand.
GACGGCAAGCCCTCGGGCGGTGTTCACCGGACGGCCAGATCCCGACCGCCGGAGGTTCGGGTCGGACACATATCCATAACGGGTCTGGACCAAGGAGGCCCGCCCCGGCACCCCCGTCGCCGGAGGAGGGCTCCCGCTCGCGAAGGGAAGTCCCCGTGGATCGCCGATCCCTCCTCACCACCACCGCCGCCACCGGAGCGGCCGGGCTGCTGGCCGCCGGGCAGACGCCCGCGGCCGCCGCGCCCTCGACGGCCGGCTCCCCCGCCCGGGGACGCGGACGGCAGGAACGCCCGGTCGCCACGTTCAACGTCATCAGCGACATCCAGGGCGACCTCCGCGACCTGGGCGTGGCCATGGAGGACATGCGCGTCACCAACCCCGGCAGCGCCGGCCTCGCCGTCGCCGGCGACCTCACGCCGCGCGGATACGACTTCGAGTACGCGGCCCTGGCCGCCGAGTTCCGGAAGCACTCGCGGCCGTCGGCCGTCGCCTGGGCGATCGGCAACCACGAGTTCTACGTGCCGAAGTACCGGGACCCCGACACCCTCGCCCAGGCCACGTGGCCGAACGGCACCACCGAGGACTCCCTCTTCCGCAGCTTCTACCGCTTCGCGGGCCGCGGCGAGGTCTACGCCGAGCACTCCTTCGGCGGCATACCCGTGCTGAGCATCGGCACCGAGAAGTACATGCACTACCACGACCCCCAGCTGTGGGACGAGGTCTGGCTGAGCGACGCCCAGTTCGCCTGGCTGGAGGACCGCCTCGCCCACTGGGCCCGCCGCCGCCGGCCCGTCATGGTGATCACCCACCACCCGCTGCCGAACACGGTCTCCGGCAGCCACAACAAGCTGTACGCGCGGGACTACCTCCAGGCCGAGCGCCTCCTCGGCATCCTCGGCCGGCACCCCGACGCGTTCCTCTTCTGCGGACACACGCACTGGGACCTGGCGCTCTCCGACTGGTACGTCCGCCGGGTCGTCCCCGGCACCGGCAACCTGGACGGCTTCAACGTCCTCAACACCGGTGCCGTCCAGACCGGTTACACGGACAACGGCAGCGGCGGCGAGGTGGCCGTCCCCGGCACCTTCAACCAGGGCCTCCAGGTCTCCGTGTACCAGGACCGGGTGAAGGTCTCCGCCCGCGACTTCGCCACGGGCACATGGATCAAGCAGGTCACCGTCCCCCTGAACACCCACCTGTGACGGTCCCTCCTCCGCGCGTACGGGGAAGAGGGACGGCCGGGCGGAGGCGTACGGGCGGCTCCGGTCAGGGGATCGTGACGGCGTCGAGGGCGTCGCGGGTGGGCAGGGTCTCGGCGGCGCGGCCCTGCTGATCGCCGTTCCCGAAGCTCTGGGACAGGAGCCCGAGCCCGGGGAGGGTGTTGCCGACGCTGTCGGCCGACGCCACCCCGGCGGAGGCGAGGACAGCGGTGGCGGCGACGGCGGCGGACGCGAGGACACGGCGGTGGAAGATCGTCATGCCGGGCTCAACGACGCGGGCCACAACAGGGCACGGCGCGGGCCCCGCTCACCCCTGCCCCCTGGCGCGAGGCGCGCCGGGCGGAACGCGCCGGAACGGTGCCGCCCCGCACCGGAAGCGCGGTTCACCCGCGGTCGCCGGCCGCCTGCCCGGCGGTCTTCGCGTCCTTGACGGGCGGCCGGGGGCCGCGGGGAGGCACGGCGCGCTTCCAGCCCGGCGCCCAGGCCGAGGGCGCCTTCGGCGGGGCTCCCGCGTACCCGCGCCCGGAAGCCGGGGACGAGGACGTCGTCGCGGAATCCGGGAGCGAGTCGCAGTGCGGTTCCCTGCCCCCGGCCTGACCGGCAGACCCCTTACGGCCCGGAGCCTCCACGGCTCCGGCCCTGCCCGGGACCTTCTCGTGGGGGTGGCAGGGCGGCCCGTCCGTCCGGGGCGGCCGTGCGGAGGTACGGGGATCGAGGGGTGCGGCGGTGGCGCGGGAGGACGACGGCGACGAGGAGCCCGGGGACCCGGACGACGGGCTCGCGGGCCCCTCCGGAGGCTGGGGGACGGCGGTGACGAGGCGGGATCCGGGCTCGCGGCTCTCGGTGTCGCCGAAGGGGCCGACCGGGAGGACCGCGGCGACGGCCACGCCCCCCAGGGTCAGGCTCGCGGCCAGGGCCGAGAGCGTGGCCCTGAGCGAGCGTCCCACGCGGCGCTCCGCCGGCCGCCAGTCCTCGCGACGCCGGGTGCGCCGGGACACGTGCAGCCCCGCGTCGCGGGCCGTCCGGAACGCGGCCACCGCGGCTCGGGCCGAGGCGTCGTCCACGTCGGCGGGCCGCAGGGCTCCGGCCAGGTCCGCCGCCATCTCGTCGTGCTCCCGCATGCCGCGCTCGCCTCTCATCCCTTGAGTTCCTTCGCGAGCCGTCGCAGTCCGCGGTGCGCGGCGGAGCGTACCGCTCCGACCCGCTTTCCCAGTACCCGGGCCGCCGCGGGTCCGTCCAGCCCGACGACCACCCGCAGCAGCACCGCCTCGGCCTGGTCCCTGGGCAGGCCGGCGACCAGGGCCAGGGCCTCGGCGGTGGACATCGCCTCCAATGCCTCGCCGGCCGTCTCGCGCGGGGCGGGAACATCGAGCACGCCCGGTTCGAGGGGGGTCGTCGACGGCCGGGAGCGCAGGCGCCGGAGATGGTCCAGCGCGCGGTGGCGGGCGATCGTCGCGGTCCAGCCGCGGAACCCCGCACCGTCGCCCCGGAACCGACCCAGGTCCCGGGCTATCTCGAGCCAGGCGTCGGAGGCCACGTCCTCGGCGGACTCCCCGACGAGTCCCCGCAGATAGCCCAGCATCCCGGGCTGCACGATCCGATAGGCATCGGCGAACGCCTCGTCGTCACCGGCCTGCGCGCGCTCCACCGCGTGCTGCAGAGCGGCGTCGTCCGGCCTCAAATGATCTTCCTCTGGTCTTCCCGCGTCACGCTGTCCGGCGGATCACCTTACGCGGCCGCGGACCCGCGGCCGCCGGTGGTGCGCCGCGACCCCGGCGGGACCTGCGCCCGTCGAGGGATCAACAGGTAGAACTCGTAGGCGGATTCACCGCGACCCGCCTCGAATCGATTGACGACCTTGCCGAGCGGATTCCACGCTCGTCCGTCAGGTGTCCGGACGCCGACCGGCTGCCGGAACAGCTCGGACGTCATGTCGTCGAAGTCCTCCCAGCGGGCGCGCGTCCGGCGGACGATCACCTCGCCGACGTACGCGCCGAGTTCGTGGAGGACCGGTGCCGCGGCGTCCGGGTCGCCGGCTCCGCTCCGCAGCCCGTCCACCACGCGGTCGACGATCCGCAGGCTGGCCGCGGAGAAATCGAGGGGCAGCCGTGAGCGCGCGGTCGCGCGGGAGGCGAACGCGGCGGCGTACCGGCTCATGTCGGCGGCTCGCAGCCGGCGGCTGGCGTGGTCCATCGGTTCCACCCTTCGTGTCCGGACCGGCGCGCTCTCCGCCGGTCCTCCGCGGTCCTCGGGAGGCGTGCGTTCTCCACGTCTCCCGGTGAACAAGCGGAGCCGGACTCCGGATCATCACGGGGGCGGTCTGTGATCATCGTCATACCTGGTGACTTCCGTGACCGGAGGCGCCGCGAGCGGGACCCGCCGGGCACCCGAGGGGGCCCGGCGGTGCGGTGCCGACCGGTCGTCAGCCGGCCGGGCCCGAAAGGGCGGTGCCGGCCGTCGCGTCAGTTTCCGGTGGCGTGGGCGGAGGCCCCCGCGGCCGTGCGGATCTCCGGGAGCGCCGCGTACAGGCTCGCGCCGGGGCAGAGCGTGGCGTAGCCGTCGCGGTGCCCGGAGACGGTGTGGAGCGTGGCGGCCTGGCCCTTCGTCCAGACGCCGGTGTCGGCGGCGGCGGTGAGCGTCACCCGCGCCTCCGGGTCGACGCCGTGGAGACCCAGCTTCCACGCGGCGAGGTCGGCGATGGCCCGCTGGGCCGCCGCCGTCGGCGTGCCGCCGCTCTCGTAGTCGCCGAGCAGGGAGATGCCGGACGAGTAGCCGTTGAACCCGTAGGTGTGCGCACCGAGGACGGGTCGGTCCGTCCCGCCCGCGCGGCCCTCGAAGACCGTGCCGCACTTGTCGACGAAGAAGTTGTAGCCGACGTCGTTCCAGCCGTTCGTCTTCACGTGGAACGTGAGGATCGCGCGGATGATGGCCGGAGAGTCGGCGCAGGCGTAGTCGTTCGTCCCGGCGGTGTGGTGGACGAAGACCGCGTCGACCTTGTTCAGGTACGAGGGCGCGTTCTGGACGAGCGACTCGTCCGCACCCCACTCGGCACGGCTGACGACGGCGGGAGCGGCCGGCGCGGCGGAGCCGGTGCCGGAGGTACGGCTCGGGGTGGTGGCGGGCCCGTCGGTGGAGTCGGCCGTCGGGGAGCCGGTGGGGTCGTCCGTCGGGGCGGCGGTGGGGTCGCCCGTCGGGGCGGCGGTGGGGTCGCCCGTCGGGGCGAGGGTGGGGTCGCCCGTCGGGCCTTGCGTCGGGTCCGTGCCCGGGGCGGATCCGGTCGGGGTGGCCGAAGGAGCCGGGACCTCGGAGGTGCCGGCCGCGGTCGTCGGCACCCCGGTCGGCGCGGGCTCTGCGGAAGCGGTCTGCGAGGTGCCGGAGGAGGTGGTGGGCCCGGCACCCTTTCCGGCGCCGTCGCTCCTGCCCTTGCCCTTGGCCTTGACGGGCTCGCCGGGGTCGATCATGTCCAGGCGGAGCGCGTCGGGCACCGCGGTCTCCCCGACGTCGGCGACCACCCGCGCCTCGACCCCGTCCGACGGGCCGACCCACAGCGGCTCCGACGCGCCCCGCACCTCCGCCTCCCCGCCTTCGGTGGACTCCGGTGCCCGTACGCCGAAGTCGAGGTCGCGCCATGCGCTCCAGGCCCCGGTGGCCGCCTCGCGGGTACGGATCTGGGCGGTGCCCTCGAAGACGTCGCCGCTGTTCTCCCACGAGACGCCGACGAGCGAGAACGTCTGCGTCGCGGTGCGCGGGAGCGCCCGCCGCTTCGGGTCCTCGCCGCCCAGTGCCAGCGCGTGCGCCGTCGCCTGCCGCGTCCCGTCGCCGGGCACGACGTCCTCGCCGCTCGCGGAGGCGGCGACGGCGGTCACGCCCGTGCCTCCCAGGACGACGATTCCCGCCGCGAGCCACGTCATGCGCTTCTTGCCGTTCGCCCGCCTGGCGCGGGCTCCTCGAGGACTCATGTCCCCTCCCTCGTACGCAGCTGATCGATATACGCGGCCGGTCGCCCACGGCTGTTCATGCCGTGGTACGGAAAACGAGGGAAGGACGTAAGAATTCGGAGGCCCTTCCTTTTCCCTCCCCTTCCGGCCGGCGGCAGTCCGGATCGTATGACGGTCCGTACAGCGCAGCGGTTATACACGATGAGCCGTTCCGGTGCACCTGCGTACGCAAACCGGACGGTGAAGGCTTTAACCGACGCTCATGAGGCCGGTGAGCTGGGCGAATCCAGGGTCCAGGCCCGGCGCTCCGGCGAGATGCCGATGCCCGCGTGTTCGCAAGCGAACGGCGCAATCGGGCGATCGACACCCCTTCCGGGCGTACTGCCGTCCCTTATGTCGCCATGATTGACGGGGCATCAAAAGGCTGATTAGAAAGCCGACTGCGCCTCCGCGAGTTCGCGTCTTTCCTGCTTCTCGCGGTCGGCTCGCATGGCTCCCAGCCGGGCGGAAACATCCGCTCCGGCTCGTTCGGCGTGCCCATTTCGCGGACAGCGGTGCGGGCGCGCCGATACCGAAAGGTCTCGTGGTGAAAGTTCCGCACAGGAGACTCCTCTCCTGTCTGGTCGTATCGGCGGTGGCGGGCACGCTGCTGCCGCAGGCCGCCTATGCGGCTCAACCGTCGTCGACGGACGACGACACCGGTGTCTTCGACACGATCGCCGGGTGGTTCTCGGACGACGAGGAGCCACCGGCCGCCGCGCCGCCGCCCGTGGGCGGGGCGCTGGAGATAGCCAGCCGGGAGAAGCTGCCGAAGGGCGAGAAGCTCCCGAAGGCGAAGCGGGTCGGGGAACTGACGGCCCGCCGCACGTCGCAGGCGCGCTTCTGGCAGCTCTCGGACGGCCGGATCGAGGCCGAGCTGACGGCGGTACCGACGTCGTACCGGTCCGGGACGGCCTGGAAGCCGGTCGAGACCACGGTGCGCGCCACCCGGGACAAGGGCTTCGACTTCGCCAACACCGCGAACGCCGGCAAGAGCTGGTTCGGCTCCGACGCCGACCGGTTCATGCGGTTCGAGGCGGAGGGCGGCGGGGCGGTCACGTTCGGCCTGGCCGGCGCGGGTGCGCTCACGCCGGAGGCGAAGGGCGACCGGGTCGTCTACAAGGACGCCGTGTCCGGCGCGGACCTCTCGTACCGGGTCGGCAACGGCCAGGTGAAGGAGGACATCGTCCTCTCCGGACGCCCGGCCGGACCGGTGTCGTTCACCTTCACCCTGGACACCGAGGGCGGTCTGACGCCGAGGGCCCGCGAGGACGGCTCCATCGCCTTCTTCGGGGAGGCCCCGGGCACCCCGGTCATGGTGATCCCGGCGCCGTACATGACGGACGCCAGGAAGGACCCGCAGTCGGTCACCGGCGGCACGTACAGCACCCGGGTCACCCAGAAGCTGAGCCGTGACACGGACGGCAAGGGCTGGAAGCTGACCGTCACACCGGACGCGAAGTGGCTCGCGGCGAAGGAACGCCAGTACCCGGTCGTCATCGACCCGACGATCACGATCACGCCGATCGCCTCGGTCTCCGAGGACACGATGGTCCTGTCGGACCAGCCGGCGGTGAACTTCAACAACAGCTGGAAGCTGTCGGTCGGCAAGACGGACACCGGCATCGCCCGCTCGCTGATCAAGTTCCCGCTGAGCGAGATCCCGGCGGGCGTGAAGGTCGACGCGGCCCGCCTCAGCCTGTACTACGACCAGTCCCACACCACCAACGGCAACGCGGTCGCCCTGGAGGCACACCGCGCCACGGGGGCCTGGAGCGAAGCGGGCGCGACGCCCGCGACCTGGTCCAACACCAGCGCCCTCGTGGGCGAGCTGTCCGGGACCACGGTGCAGCTGGACGACGGCGACGCCGGCACGGCGGCGGTCGGCGAATGGCCGCGGGGCACCACGACCGGCGGTGCGGCGACCAACGACGACTACGCCTCCAACAAGAACGCGCTCACCGGCGAGTCGTACGCCTGGCAGCCCCGGGTCGCGGAGACCGACACCTACCGGGTGGACGTGCACTATCCGGCCGCGGCGGACGCGGCCACGGCCGCCCCGTACACGGTCACCCACAACGGCGGCACCAAGAACTACACGGTCGACCAGACCGGCACCGGCGGAGTGTGGAAGACCCTGGGCACGGCGGAGCTGAGCTTCGCCAAGGGCAACGCCGGGAAGATCGTCCTCGGTGACACGGGCTCGGCCACGACCCGCGCGCTGGCCGACTCGGTGCGCCTGGTGAACCCGGCCGAGATCACCAAGGCCGCCTGGGACTACAACAAGTGGCACGACTTCCCCGTCGCCGACACGGTCCAGAAGTGGGTGTCCGGGACGGCCGTCAACCACGGCTTCGTGCTCAAGGCCAAGGACGAGTCGGGCACCGCCCCGCTGGGCGGCCCGCGCTACGAGGCGGCCGACGGCAACACCTACGGCGGCGAGACCTCCACGTACCCGCGGCTGACCGTGACCTACGGGGCCGTCGGCACCTCGCTGAACTCTCCGACCGTGGTCCACTCCACCGGTCCTGAGCTCTCATGGCCGGCGTACGCCAACACCAGCGGGGACAGCGGTCTCGACATCGCGGAGTACCAGCTGCACCGCTCCACGCAGCAGGTCTTCACCCCGTCCGCCGCGACCCTGATCGCCCCGATCGCCTCCACCACGACGGCGTACACGGACACCACGGCGGTGCCGACCCCCGACTCCTCCTCCAGCGAGATCGGGAAGTCGTACTACTACCAGCTCGCGGTCAAGGCCAAGAACGGCCAGCTCCTCGGCTCCCCGACCCGCATCGTCGGCATCCCCAAGGCCGGCCGGACGATGAGGATCATCCAGGCGGGCCAGGCCGACACCACGCTCTCCTCGCAGCAGCCGACCGTCAACCACGACGGCCTGGTCTCCGGCAAGGCCCAGACCTGGCTGAGCGTCGGCAACAACTCCGGCACGTACGGCAAGACCCGCGCGGCCCTGAGGTTCCCCACCACCGCCATCCCCACCACCGCCACGGTGCTGGAGAACAAGATGTACCTGTGGGGCGCGGAGACCACCAGCACGACCAACGGCGCGATCTACGAACTCCACGCCCTGAACCGGGACTTCACCGAGACCCAGGCCACGTGGAACAACGCGAGCTCGACCACCCCGTGGACCACCGCGGGCGGCGACTTCTCCGCCACCGTCTCCGACACCGTCCCGCAGATCACCGACGAGGTCGGCCGCCACTGGTGGGACGCCACCGGACTCATGCAGTCCTGGGTCAAGACGCCCGCCGCCAACAAGGGCGTCCTGGTCAAGCTGAAGGACGAGACCACCACCGGTCCGCAGGAACGCACCCTGTTCCTGTCGTCCGAGGCGTCCGACCCCCAGCTGCGGCCCTACATGCAGGTCATCTACGTCGACTCGACCACCGAGGACACGTACTACGCGCCGACCACCCCGGCCCGGATGACCCCGAACACCACGTACACGGTCGAGTTCACGGTCACCAACACCAGCTCCGCGGCATGGGCCGCCGGTGAACGCGAGCTGTCGTACACCTGGAAGCTCCCCGACGGCACGGACGTGACGACGGGCGGCAACCAGCTCAGGACGGCGGTCCCGGCCCTGCTGCCCGGCAAGTCCGCCACGATCCAGGCCAAGGTCACCACCCCGGTCAACTCGGACTCCGGCAACAAGCGCGACGAGTACGTGCTCGGCTGGGACGTCCGCAGGATCTCCGACGGCAGCTGGCTCTCCGCCGGCACCGGCGGCATCCCGTCGCTCAAGCAGAACGTCGCGGTCGAGGACCCCACCTCCAACAGCCTCGGCCTGGAGAAGTTCTACAGCTACACCGGCAAGAACACCGGCGCCGGATCCACGCTGATGAACAACCTGGCCTCCGGCAACAGCGTCTGGCAGTACAACGCCTTCACCAACCCCGGCCGTGGACTGAGCACCTTCGTCCGCTTCGCCTACAACTCGCAGGACACCTCCGACACGGTCGCCGGACACGGCTGGTCGATGCAGGCCGCGGGGCCGATCCGGCTCGGCGCGCCCCTCGACCTCCACCCCAACCCCGACCCGACGGAGATCCGCCTCCCGGACGGCGACGGCACCACGCACGTCTTCCGCAAACAGGCCGACGGCACCTGGAAGGCCCCGGCGGGCGTCCACTACAAGGTCACCATGAAGGCGGGCCTGGACTGCAAGCCCTCCAAGGACCCGGTCCCCGACGCCTGGACGCTGACCCGTCCCGACGGCACCCGGTTCCTGTTCGGCTGCGACGGCTACCTGACCTCCACGGTGGACAGGAACGGCAACACGCAGACGTTCACCTACGAGGAGCGCAGGTCCAACAACAAGCCGACCAAGTTCCTGACCTACATCACGGACCCGGCCGGCCGTCAGTCGCTCACCGTCGAGCACTACAAGAAGGGTGACGCGTCCTACGAGTACATCGACGGCTCGGGCGCGAAGGTCACCGGCTCGAACCTGAACAACTCCAAGATCTACGACCACGTGAAGTCCATGAAGGACGTCTCGGGCCGCACGATCGCCTTCCACTACACCGACAAGGGCCTGCTCGGCCGCATCACCGACGGCGCCGGCTCCACCCAGCCCAAGGTCTTCTCGTTCACCTACGACGCCACCCAGGGGAACAAGAACGTCAAGCTGGTCAAGGCCACCGACCCGCGCGGCAACGCCACGAACCTGGCCTACTACGCGCCGCAGGCCGGTGACGACCCGAAGTACCACTGGTGGACCAGGACGATCACCGACCGTCTCCAGGGCACCACGGGCTTCGCCTACGCGGTGAACGGCGCCAACGCCAAGTTCACGGACACCGAGGTCACCGACGCCGAGTCCCGCGCCACGGACTACGTGACGGACGACTTCGGCCGCCCGGTCCAGACGACCAACGCCACGTCGCAGACCACGAAGATGGCGTGGGACGCCGACAACAACGTCACGTACATGGAGGAGGCGAACGGCGCCAGGACCGCGTACTGCTACGACCAGAAGACCGGCTACCCGCTCTGGTCGCGTGACGCCGAGAACAACAAGGGCGGTGTGCCCGCGCCCGCCGAGTGCGCGCCCGGCACCTTCCCGGCGGACGCCCAGCGGTACACCTACCGGACCCGCCTCGACGGCTACTCCGCCGACCTCGCCACCAAGACGTCACCCGAAGGCCGCACATGGCAGTTCGGCCACGACACCTACGGCAACGTCACGACGGTCACCGACCCCAAGGGCGTCGCCACCGCGACGGCGGGCGACTACACCACGTCGTACGCGTACGACTCCCACGGACAGCAGACCGAGGCGACGGACGCCAACGGCAACCCGACGACGTACGGCCAGTTCGGCCCGACGGGCTACCCGGCGACCATCACCGACGCGCTCGACCAGTCCACGGCGTTCGTCTACGACGCGCGCGGCCAGGTCACCGAGGTCACCGACGCGCTGGGCAAGCGGACCACGCAGACGTACGACACGTACGGCCGCCCGCTGGTCAGGACCGTGCCCAAGGACCAGGCCGCCGGTGTCCTGATCACCACGCCCGCTCCGGTGTACGACGCCAACGACAACGTCACCTCCTCCACCGCGGTCGACGGGGCCGTCTACACGGCGGTCTACGACGCGGCGGACCAGGCCGTGTCCACCACCGAACCGAAGGACACCGCGGGCTCGGCGGCGCGGACCACGGCCTACACCTACGACAGGGCCGGAAACGTCCGGACCGTCACCGAACCGAAGGGCACGCTGACGGCGGCGGATCCCTCCGACTTCGTCACCACGCTGTCCTACGACGAGATCCACCAGCTCACGACGGTCGTGGACGCCGCCGGGGACAAGATCTCCTACGGCTACGACAACGTGGGCAACGAGACCCTGGTCGTCGATCCGAAGAAGAACGCCACCGCCGACACCACCGACTACACCGCGAAGACCGCCTACGACCTGAACCACCGTGTCGTCTCGGTCAGCGACGCCGCGGGGAACACCACCCGGCAGTCCTACGACAAGGACTCGCTCGTCGTCTCGACGACGGACGCGGAGAACAACACCACCACCTTCACCTACGACGAGCGCGGCATGCGCAGCGAGGTCGCGGTCCCGCACAAGGACACGACCCCGGTCACCCACCGGACCACGAAGTACGAGTACGACCAGGTCGGCAACACCACCAAGGTGATCACTCCGCGCGGCGCCGGCACCCCGGCCGCCGACGACTTCGCCTCGCGGACCGAGTACGACGCGCTGAACCGTCCGGTGAAGCAGTTCCAGCCCTACGACCCGGGCGACACCCGCTACAACGACCCGAACGTCTTCATCCGGACCTCCTACGACGCCGTGGGCCGCGTGGCCACGTCCTCGCTGCCGCCGTCGGAGGGGCAGACGGTCCGCAACGACACGGACTACAGCTACTTCGACAACGGCTGGACCAAGTCGTCCACCGACCCGTGGGACATCTCCACGACCTACGACTACGACGAGCTGGGCCGGCAGACGGCCCGCACGCTCACGTCCGCCGGTGGCTCCTCGAACCGGACCATGACGTGGTCGTACTACCCGGACGGCAAGCTCCGGACCAAGGCCGACGACGGAGTCCCGGTCGGCAGCGCGGTCGTCCTGGTCGACAACTCGGACAGCCGGCACACCTCCGCGACGGGCACCTGGAACAGCGGTGACCTCACCGGCCAGCACGGCTACGACCACCGCACCCACGCCGCCGGCGCCGGCACCGACGCCTTCAGCTGGAAGCTCACCATCCCCCGGGACGGCACCTACACCGCGTACGTGAAGTACCCGAAGGTCACGGGCGCCACGACGTCGGCGAAGTACACGGTCGAGCACGCCACCGGCACGGTGGACGTGACCAGGGACCAGACCGCCGCGACCGGGACCTGGGTCAGCCTGGGCTCGTACGCCTTCACCCGCGACGGCGCCGCCGGAGTGAAGCTGGCGCAGAGCAGCGGCGGCACGGTCGCGGCCGACGCGGTCAAGCTCGTCCGGGACACCGCGGGCGAGACCGACACCGAGAAGCACAGCTTCTCCTACGCGTACGACGTCAACGGCAACATGACGTCGATCGACGACACCTCCTCCGGTGCGAAGGTCGACGCCTACACGATCGCCTACACGGGCCTCAACCAGGTCCAGAAGGTGACCGAGGCCCTGTCCGGCCAGGAGAAGCGGGCGACGTCCTACACGTACGACGCCAACGGCCTGACCGAGACGATCACCCATCCCGACCAGCACTCCGCGTACGCCTACGACGCGCGTGACCTGGTCAGGACGGTCACGGTCGGGAAGACCGCCACGGACACCTCGCCCAAGGTGACCTCCTACACGTACACCCCCCGCGGCCAGAAGCTGAAGGAGACCAAGGCCAACGACAACACCGTCGACTACGGCTACTTCCTCGACGGCGCGCTCCGGTCCACGGCGGAGAAGAAGCCGAACGGCACCCTCGTCACCTCGCACACCTACGCCTACGACGCCAACGGCAACAAGGCGCAGGACGTCGCGAGGAAGATGAACGCCGACAACCACGCGGCGTACCTGGACTCCACGACCGACTACACCTACGACCCGGCCGACCGGCTGGCCAGGTCGGTCAAGACCGGCAACGGCGCGGGCACGGAGACGTACGTCCACGACGACAACGCCAACGTCATCAGCCAGACGGTCAAGGGCACGTCGACGACCTTCCACTACGACCGCAACCGGCTCCAGTACGCGTCCGCCTCGGGTCTGACCGCCGACTACACCTACGACCCCTTCGGCCGCCAGGAGTCGGTCACCAGCGGCGGGCAGGTCGTCTCCCGTACCGTCTACGACGGCTTCGACCATGTCGTCGAGTCCCAGAAGATGGACGACACGGGTGCCCTGAAGTCGACCACGTACGCCTTCGACCCGCTGGACCGGACCACGTCGAAGACGGCCGCCGGCAAGACGACCGAGTTCACCTACCTCGGCCTGTCGAGCGAGGTGCTGACCGAAGAGGTCGCCGGCGAGCTGACCAAGTCCTACCAGTACAGCCCGTGGGGCGAGCGGCTCTCCCAGATCAAGCACGACGCGGACGGCACGACCGAGGACTCGTTCTACGGTTACAACGGCCACACCGACGTGGAGACGCTGACCGACGGATCCGGCGACACCAGGGCCACCTACGGCTACAGCGCCTACGGTTCCGACGACGCCTCCGAGTTCACGGGCGTGGACAAGCCGGACCCGGCCGCTCCGGGCGAGGAGTACAACCCCTACCGGTACAACGCGAAGCGCTGGGACGCCCAGTCGGGCACCTACGACATGGGCTTCCGCGACTACGACCCGGGCCTGAACCGCTTCACCACGCGCGACATGTACAACGGGGCCCTGGCCGACATGGGCCTCGGCAGCGACCCGTACACGGGCAACCGCTACGCCTTCACCGGCGGCAACCCCGTCAGCCGTGTCGAGCTGGACGGCCACTGCTTCGGCTGGGGCTGGTGCGAGGACGCCGTCGACGCCGGCGGGGAGGCCCTGGACTCCACCCTGGACTGGGTCGACCACAACTCCGACGCCCTGCTCGACGCGGGCGGCAGCCTGCTCGAGATGGCCGGTGGCATCGGCTCGATGGCCGGCGGTGCCACGCTCATCGCCGGATCCGTCGGCGTGTGCGTGGCGGGTGCGATCCCGACCGTCGGCACCGTCTGCATCGCCAGTGTGGCCGGCGTGGCCGGCGGAGCCTCCCTCATCACCGCGGGGGCGTTCCTCTCCGTGCACGGTGCGATGGGGCTCGGAGACAGCATCGCGCGGATGGAGAGCACCGGCGGAGGCGGCGGTGGCTCCGGTTCGTCCACTCCCGAGGTGGGGTCCCAGAACCCGGACATCACGTGGAGCACGAAGGAGTACGACGGCTGGCAGCACACCCTCGACAGGCACCGGGTCGGCGGCAAGGAGTACGACCCGGAGGACAAGGGCGCCTTCATCGGCAAGGAGAAGAAGGTCAAGGCATGGATCCAGCAGGTCGTGAAGAACAACGAGGCGCAGAAGAACACCGACGGCCGTGACGGCTGGGTGTACGAGGGCCGGGTCAATGCCGGCTCCAGCGGCGTCGGAATTCTCAGCGACATGCAGAGCCGTGGAATGTCCCACAAAACGGCTTACGGGATCAAGGTCATCCTCAATCCTGACGGAAGCCTGCGGACGGCACACCCGATTCCGTAGTCGCTCTGCGTGATACCGTCCCCTCCACCCCTGTGCCCGGCGGAATATCCGCCGGGCACAGGCGGCCGACCGGCCACAGAATCGAAAGGTTTTCACCCAGCGATGTTTCTCCTCGAATTCGATCACGACTCGGTCAGGGAGCCTTCGGAGAAGCAGGCGGCCGAGCTGGCCACGACGAGCGAGATGAACCTGCGCTACGGATATTTCGAGGCCAGGATGTTCGTCACGGCGACGGGGTTTGAGACCGAGCGGCTGAAATCCCCTCTTCTCGACTTCGCCCACTGCGCTCTCCTGGCGGCCCGGTCCGTCTCCGCCGGACAGCCCGGCCGCATCAGTTTCACCGAGAGCAGCCTCCTGATCGAATTCATTCCTTCGGGAGAGGACCTGAAGGTCCTGCGATCGTGGGACCCCGTTCCCGGCACGTGCGGGACGACCGATTTCCTGGATTCCGTCCACCGTTTCTCCGCCGATGCGCTGAGCATCGTCGACGAACGCCATCCCGAATTCCGGCGGAACGCGTACCACGAGACCCTGATCCGCATGACCGACGAAATCGCCCCGCCGCGCGGCGCGTGAACCGTCGGCCCGGGCCGAGCCCGGGCCCCCGGCAGCCTCGGGCGTGCGTTCGCCCGACCGCCCGGACCGCCCGGACCCCGGGGTGGTCCGGGCGACTCACATGACCAGGTGCCCGAACACGCCCGCGACCACGACGCCGGCGTCGAGGACGAGGAAGCTGAGCACCGTCATGAGGGCGAGCTGCGCGCCCCGCCCGGGGCTCCATGCCGTGGCTGTCGACGGCGACGAAGACCGCGGCGACGGCCACCTGCGGGAACCACCCCAGCATGACCCCGTCGAGCAGCACGTCCACCCGGTGATCGTTCCCTCCCAGCGCGGCAGGCCCCCCGGTGACGGGCCACCGGAAGGCCGCCGGTCCGTCCGCGGCACCGACACTCGCCCGGCCCCGTCCGCATCTGTGCCCGGACGGGGTCGGGCGTCGATAATTTCGCCATGCTGCGCAGACTCACCAGGAGGTATCCGTGAAGATGCTCATCAACGTCCCGGAGACCGTCGTCGCCGATGCCCTGCGCGGGCTGGCCGCCGCGCATCCCGAGCTGACCGTGGACGTGGAACGGCGGGTGGTGGTGCGGAGGGACGCGCCGGTGGCCGGGAAGGTGGCGCTGGTGTCGGGGGGCGGCTCGGGGCACGAGCCGCTGCACGCGGGGTTCGTGGGGCCGGGGATGCTGGACGGCGCCTGTCCCGGAGAGGTCTTCACCTCGCCCGTGCCCGATCAGATGGTGCGGGCCGCGGCCGCGGTGGACAGCGGGGCCGGGGTGCTGTTCGTGGTGAAGAACTACACCGGGGACGTGCTGAACTTCGAGATGGCCGCCGAACTCGCCGAGGACGAGGGCATCCAGGTCGCCAAGGTGCTCGTCGACGACGACGTGGCGGTGACGGACAGTCTGTACACGGCGGGGCGGCGGGGCACCGGGGCGACGCTCTTCGTGGAGAAGCTGGCCGGGGCGGCGGCCGAGGAGGGCGCGCCGCTGGAGCGGGTGGAGGCGCTGGCCCGGCGGGTGGTCGCGCGGTCGCGGTCGTTCGGGGTGGCGCTGAGCGCCTGCACCACGCCCGCGAAGGGCAGCCCGACCTTCGACCTGCCGCCCGGGGAGCTGGAGCTGGGCGTCGGCATCCACGGCGAACCGGGGCGGGAGCGGCGCGGGATGATGACGGCGCGGGAGATCGCCGAGGCGGCCGTCGACGCGGTCCTGGACGACCTGCGGCCGTCGGATCCGGTGCTGCTGCTGGTGAACGGGATGGGCGGGACGCCGCTCCTGGAGCTGTACGGGTTCAACGCGGAGGTGCGGCGGGTGCTGGACGCCCGCCGGGTGCCGGTCGCGCGGACGCTGGTCGGGAACTACGTGACCTCGCTCGACATGGCGGGGTGCTCGGTGACGGTGTGCGCGGCGGACGAGGAGCTGCTGCGGCTGTGGGACGCGCCGGTGTCGACGGCCGCGCTGCGCTGGGGACGGTGAGCGGGCGATGACGGAGACCTACGGCGCCGCGTTCGTGGTGCGCTGGATGGGAGCGGTGGCGGAGGCGGTGGACCGCGAGGCCGGCCGGCTGACCGAGCTCGACGCGGCGATCGGCGACGCGGACCACGGCGCCAACCTGCGGCGCGGGTTCACGGCGGTGGCCGGGACGCTGGCGGAGGAACCGCCCGCGACACCGGGCGCGGTCCTCGTCGCCGCCGGACGGCAGCTGATTTCCACGGTGGGCGGGGCCTCCGGCCCGCTGTACGGGACACTGCTGCGGCGGGCCGGCAAGGCGCTCGGCGAGGCCGGTGAGGTCACACGGGCCGAACTCGCTCAGGCGCTGGCGGCCGGCGTCGCGGCCGTCGGGCAGCTCGGCGGGGCCGTCCCGGGCGACAAGACGATGCTGGACGCGCTGACCCCCGCGGTGGCGGCCCTGCCCGAGTCCTTCGCGGCGGCCCGCACCGCCGCCGGGGAAGGCGCCCTCGCGACCGTCCCGCTGCGCGCCCGCAAGGGGCGGGCCAGCTATCTCGGCGAGCGGTCGGTCGGACACCAGGACCCGGGGGCGACGTCCTCCGCCCTGCTGTTCGCCGCGCTGGAGGAGGTGGCGGCCGGATGAGCGCGGACCGGGTCGGCATCGTGCTGGTCTCGCACAGCGCGGCCGTCGCGGCGGCGGTCGCGGAGCTGGCGCGGGGACTCGCCGGCGGCGGCGACCTGGCACCGCTCGCGGCGGCGGGCGGTGCGCCCGACGGCGGGCTCGGCACGAGCGCCGACCTGGTCACCGCGGCCGCGCGGGACGTCGACGCGGGGGCCGGGGTGGCCGTCCTGGTGGACCTGGGCAGCGCGGTCCTCACCGTGAAGGCGCTCCTCGCGGAGGGCGACGAACTCCCGGAGGGCACACGGCTCGTGGACGCCCCCTTCGTGGAGGGCGCGGTGGCCGCCCTGGTGACGGCGAGCGCCGGCGGCGACCTCGCCGCGGTGACGGCCGCGGCCTCGGAGGCGTACGGCTACCGCAAGGTCTGACGGGCCCCGGCGGCGGATCCGGTACGGGGACTCCGCAGCGCACGTGACCGACCCCGCATTGTGATGAAGCAGGTCAACACACTAATGTCACAGCGCCTTGGTGTTCGGGAAACCGGTGCAGTACCGGTGCGGCCCTCGCCACTGTGATCGGGAGGTCCGGCTCCATCCCCTCGGGGAAGCCACTGCTCCGCCGCGGGAGACCGTCGCGGGGTGGGAAGGCGGAGTCGGGCGTCACTACCGTCAGCCAGGAGACCGGCCAGGGCGCGTTGTCCATCCACGAGGTGCTGGAGAGGGTCTCCCGATCATGCATATCGCCGAGGGGTATCTGCCCCCCGTCCATGCGGCCGCCTGGGGCGTCGCGTCGGCCCCGTTCGTCGTCCACGGCGTCCGCGCGCTCACCCGCGAGGTGCGCGCCAACCCCGAGTCCACCCTGCTGCTCGGCGCCTCCGGCGCCTTCACGTTCGTCCTGTCCGCGCTCAAACTGCCGTCGGTGACGGGAAGTTGTTCCCACCCGACGGGTACGGGGCTCGGTGCCATCCTGTTCCGGCCGCCGATCATGGCGGTGCTCGGGACGATCACGCTGCTGTTCCAGGCGCTGCTGCTCGCCCACGGCGGGCTGACCACGCTGGGGGCGAACGTCTTCTCGATGGCGATCGTCGGGCCCTGGGCGGGATACGGCGCCTATGTGCTGCTGAAGCGGTCCGGAGCGCCGCTGATGGTGAGCGTGTTCTTCGGCGCGTTCGTCGCCGACCTGTCGACGTACTGCGTGACCAGCGTCCAGCTGGCCGTCGCGTTCCCCGACCCGGGCAGCGGCATCGCCGGTTCGCTGGCGAAGTTCGGCTCCATCTTCGCGGTGACGCAGATCCCGCTCGCCGTGAGCGAGGGGCTGCTGACCGTCCTGGTGGTGCGGCTGCTCACGCAGTCCAGCAAGGGCGACCTGCTGCGGCTCGGCGTGCTCGCCCGGCCGAAGTCCGAGCGACGCGAGGAGGCGGCGGCGTGATGAGCCGGAACGCGAAGATCAACACCCTGCTGCTGGCGCTCGTGGCGGCGCTGGCGGTGCTGCCGCTGGCGCTCGGTCTCGGCGACCACAAGGAGGAGCCGTTCACCGGCGCCGACGCGGAGGCCGAGACGGCGATCACGGAGATCCGGCCGGACTACGAGCCGTGGTTCAGCCCGCTGTACGAGCCGCCGTCCGGCGAGATCGAGTCGGCGCTGTTCGCCCTCCAGGCGGCGCTCGGCGCCGGTGTCCTCGCCTACTACTTCGGGCTGCGGCGCGGCCGGAGGCAGGGCGAGGAGCGGGCCGCGGCCCGCGAGGAGAGCGGCGCCCCGGGCGCGGGCGCGGACGCGTAGCCGCCGATGCTGCCGATCGACGCGGCGGCGCACAGCAGTCGCTGGCGCCGCCGCCATCCGGCGGAGAAGGCCGTGCTCGGCTTCGGCCTGACCCTCTGCGCGGTGTGTCTGCCGCCGTGGCCCGGGGCGCTCCTGGTCGCGGCGGCCACGCTCTCCGTGCTGCTCGGCCCGGCCGGTGTGCCGGGGCGGCAGCTGTGGCGGGCCTTCCGGATCCCGCTGGGCTTCTGCGTCACGGGCGCCGTCCCGCTGCTGTTCGCGGTGGGCGGGCCCGGCGGCGCCGTGGCCTGGGCTCCGGACGGGCCGGCGCACGCCGGGGAACTGTTGCTGCGGACGGCCTCGGCCTCGCTGGGCGTGCTGCTGTTCGCGTTCACCACGCCGGTGTCCGACGTGCTGCCGCGCCTGGTGCGGGCCAGGGTGCCGGCGCCGGTGGTGGACGTGGCCCTGGTGATGTACCGGATCGTGTTCCTGCTGCTCGACGCGCAGGCCAAGGTGCGGCAGGCGCAGGCGGCGCGGCTCGGGGCGACGACCCGGGCGGCCGTCTGGCGGTCGCTGGCCGGGCTCGGCGCGACCTCGTTCGTGCGGGCCTTCGACCGGGCGCAGCGGCTGCAGACCGGTCTGGCCGGGCGCGGCTACGACGGGACGCTGCGGGTGCTGCTGCCCGAGGCACCGGTCTCCCGCCCGTTCCTCGCGGCGACGGCCGGCCTCCTCGCGGGGCTCGTCGCCCTCACCCTCGTACTGGAAAGGTTCCTGCCATGACGGCCCCCACCCCGGTCGTGGAGTTGGTGCGCGCGGGTTTCGCGTACGAGGACGGGCCGGCCGTCCTCACCGATGTCGGCTTCGCGGTGACGGAGGGCCGGGCGATCGCGCTGCTCGGGCGCAACGGCGGCGGGAAGACGACGCTGCTGCGGCTGCTGAGCGGCGGGCTGCGGTGCGGTTCCGGGGCGCTGCTGCTCGACGGGGCGGAGGTGGCGTACGACCGGAAGGGGCTGACCCGGCTGCGGACCTCGGTGCAGCTGGTGGTGCAGGACCCGGACGACCAGCTCTTCGCCGCGTCGGTGGCGCAGGACGTGTCGTTCGGGCCGATGAACCTGGGGCTGCCGGAGGAGGAGGTACGGCTCCGGGTCGCGGAGGCGCTGGAGGCGCTGGACATCACCGCGCTGGCGGACCGGCCGACGCACCTGCTGTCCTACGGGCAGCGGAAGCGGGCGGCGATCGCGGGCGCGGTGGCGATGCGCCCCCGGGTCCTGATCATGGACGAGCCGACGGCGGGTCTGGACCCGCACGGCCAGGAGCGGCTCCTGGAGACCCTGGAGCGGCTGCGGGCGGCGGGCACGACGGTGGTCATGGCCACGCACGACGTGGACCTGGCACTGCGCTGGGCCGACGAGGCCGCTGTCCTCTCCCCCGCCGGGCTGCGCACCGGGCCGGCCGCCGAACTCCTGGCGGACGAGGCGCTGCTGGACGCGGCACGGCTGCGGCGCCCCTGGGCGGTCCCGGTCGGGCGGCTGCTCCGCGCGCAGGGGCTGCTGCCGGAGGGCGCGCCGGTCCCGCGGACGGCGGAGGACCTGGACGCCCTGCTGGACCGGGTGGGCTGAGCGGTCCGGCCGGGGCGCGGCCGGGCGGGACTCAGTCGTCGGCCGCGACGACGAGGGTGAGCCGTCCGGCCGCGCGGTCGACGAGGACGAGTTCGTGGAACTCGCCGTGGACGCTCGCCCAGTCGTGGTGCTCCGCCTCCCCGAGTCCGTCGAGGTGGTGGACGGCGTCCGCCTCCGCCAGCGCGTCCAGCACCTCGCGGCGCAGCGCCTCGGCGAGGGAGCAGGGGACGGGCCCGTACTGCTCCGCCCAGCTCCTCAGGAGGCCGGCGGCCCGCTCCCGGGTGACGGGCGCGTACGCGTCGGGGGTGACGAGGCGGAGCCAGTACGCGCCGTGCCGCGTGCCCTCGGGGTCGACCCCGCCGCCCGCGTAGTCGTCCCGGAACTGCTCGTGGGCGACGAGGGCGGCGAGGAGTTCGCGGTCGGTGGCGGTGGGGGAAGGGAGCCGGAAGCGCTTCACGTCGACCCAGCGGAAGCCGTGGGCGCGGGGTTCGGCGAAGGCGTGGTGCCGGAAGTTCACGAAGGCGCCGCCCTCGTGGACGAGTGTCGCTCCCATGGGGCCCGAGCCTAGTTCCCCGCCCGGGCGAGTGTCGCTCTCAGGGGGCCCGGGCCGGTTCCCCGCGCGAGGAGCGTACGGGCGGGCCCCGTCGGGCGTCCGCGCGATGCGGGACGCCCGACGGGGCCTCGGGGCGGGTCAGCGCACGTCGTAGGCGCGGGTGACCGTCTGGCGGACGGAGTTGCCGTTCGCGTCGGCCAGTTCGGCGCGCAGCGTGACCTGCTCGCCGGCGGCCGCGGTGTGGTCCAGGGTCGCGGTCCACGTGCCGTCGTGCCGGGTGACCGGGGCCTCGGTCCAGGTCGCGCCGCCGTCGTACGAGTACGACAGCGAGGCGGAGACGAGGGCGGCGGGGGTGTAGCCGCCGTGGCCGGTCGCGTTCAGGGTGATCTTCTGGCCGGCCCGCGCGGCGACGGCCTTGGCCCCGTCCTCCCCGGGCAGTCCCAGGCGGGGGAAGAGGAGCGGGACGGGCTGGGAGTAGACGTTCTCGTCCCGCGCGGAGCGGAACCGCCAGACGGTGGCGACCGAGGTCGACCGCTGCCAGACCTTCGCCGGCGTGCCGATCTTCTGGATGAACTGCTCCAGTTCGTACGCGCCTTCGTCCGCCGGTACGTCGAAGACGCCGTACGGGTAGATGGAGCTGCCGATCTGCTTCCCGTCGCGGCGCAGCTTCAGATTGCCGATGTCACCGAACGATCCGGCCTCGCCGTGGTGGGTGCCGTCGCCCCACATCGCGGTGGCGACGCCGATCAGGTCGCCCTGGCGTTCGGCGGCCAGGCGGGGTTGCCCGGCGGCGTCGATCGGGGCGCGGGGGGTGACGACGCCGTCGTACCAGTGGTCGTCGCGGCGCTCCCCCGTGGTGTAGGCGTGCGGTGCGGCGACCATGAACTCGCCCCAGGGGAAGCTGCTGGAGAGGTAGCGCTGCCAGGTGGTGTCGCCGGGGGTGTGGAAGTCGGTCCGGGTGCTGGGCACGGCGACGCTGTCGAAGGGCAGGAGGACCCGCGAGCCGTCCGGCCGGCCGGCGATCGTGGCGTCGATGTAGTCGGCGGCGACGCCCATGGAGTGGTGGGTGGAGGTGCTGCGGCCGAGGCGGTCGTCGTCGACGCGGTAGGTGCGGTCGCCGTCGATCTCGCCCCGCTGCGGGAAGGCGAGGGTGTACGTGTACGGGCTCTTCGCGACGCCCTTCCAGCGGAGCGTGACGCCGCCGGCGGTCAGCCGGTCCAGGAGTGCTCCGGCCTCGGCGGACTCGACGGCGAGGGCGGGGAGTTCGGTGGTGGTGCCGATGGCGGGCTGCCAGCGGCCGGGGGCGGCGTGATGGGCGAGGACGGCCTTGGCGCCCGCGGCCTTGGCGTCGCGGGCCTGCACCGAGACGCTCGCCGAGCTGTCGGCGATCCGGACCAGGGCGATCTTGCCCTGGACGCCGGCGGCCGCGAGTTCCGCGGGCGTGCCGGTCCCGGCGTCGACGAGGGGCGCCTCGCCCGTTCCGTCGAGGTTGAGCGAGCCCGAGGAGGCGGTGACGGGGTGCAGGTCCTCGCCCCCGACGACACCGAAGACGGAGAGCAGCGGCGCCGCGGCCCGCCAGTAGCTCTCGAAGGCGAAGTCCCCGTCGCGGGCCTCGCCGTCGACGGAGGCGTAGTAGCCGCGGACGGTACGGCCGCCGGAGAGGGTCCCGGCGTGCGACCAGGTGTCGTCCCAGGAGCGCGAGAAGCTCAGCATCGCGCTGCGCACCTCGGTCGGGCGGTCGGTCCGCAGCCGCAGCCGGTGGGCCCGGCGGGCGTCGAGGACGACGGTGGTGTCCTTCGTCAGCTCGACCTGGGGGCGGCCCAGGTACGTGATCGAGTCGGCGAGCTTCGCGCCGTCGCCGCTGTCGGGCGTGACGACGAAGGAGGACAGGAAGTAGCTGCCGGGGCGCAGCCGGTACGTCTGCTCCGCCGCGCCCTGGTTGTAGCGGCGCTCGCCGGTGGCGGTGTCGGTGCTGATGACGTCGAGGGCGGAGGTGCCCGCGGCCGGCTTGCCGAGCCGGTCGACGGTCTTCACCGTCAGGGTGACGGTGCGCGGCTCGACGTGGAGGGAGAACGGGGTGGAGACGTGGACGCCGTCGGCGGTGGCGAGGACGCGGCCGGTGATGTCGCCGTACTGGGCGGCCTCCAGCCGGGCGGCCGGGTTCAGCGCGAGCGGGACCTCGACGGTGGCGCCGGCGGGGACGGTGACGGTGTGCGCGCCGAGGCGGGCGATCGGGGAGCCGATCCGGGTGCCGTCGTTCCCGGTGACGCGCTGGAGGGCCAGGCGCAGCTTCACCGGCCGGTCGCCCGTGTTGGTGTACGGGACGGAGACGGTGGTGCGGTCGCCGTCGCTCTGCGGCCAGGCGAAGGAGCCGCCCTGGACGGCGGGGGCGCCGAGCACCGTCGCGTCGAGGGCCGCCTTGACGTCGAGCCGGCCGCCGCCGGTCTCGCGGGCGTCGCCCGGGATGTCGGCCTCGGCCGAGGAGACGAGGGCGGCCTTGATCCGCTGGGGCGTCCAGTCGGGGTGGCGCTGCTTGACGACGGCGGCGGCGCCCGCGACGTGCGGGGCGGCCATCGACGTACCGGACATCGCGCGGTAGGCGTACACCCCGCGTCCGCCCGCGGCGGCGGCGGAGATGGCCACGCCGGGGGCGGCGATCTCGGGCTTGAGGGTGTGGGTGACGGGGGACGGGCCGCGGCTGGAGAAGGGGGCGGTGGAGTCGTCGCGGTCGACGGCTCCGACGGTCAGGACGCTGGGGGCGCAGCCGGGCGAGGAGACGGTGTTCAGGCCCGGTCCGGAGTTTCCGGCGGCGACGACGAAGAGCGTGTCGGTGGAGCGGGCGAGCTGCTCGGTGGCGGCGCTCATCGGGTCGGTGCAGTCGGTCGGGGTGGGGTCGCCGAGGCTCATGGAGACGATGTCGGCGTCGTTGTCGACGGCCCACTGCATGCCGGCGATGATCCAGGACGTGGCGCCGGAGCCGCCGTCGTTGAGGACCTTGCCGTTGAGGAGTTCCGCGCCCGGGGCGACGCCCTTCTTCCTGCCGTCGCTCGCCGCGCCGGAGCCGCCCGCGGTGGAGATCGTGTGGGTGCCGTGGCCCTGGCGGTCGCCGGCGTCCGGGGAGTCGGTGAAGTTGCGGGAGGCGGTGATCCGGCCTTCCAGGTCCGGGTGCCCGGTGTCGGCACCGGTGTCGAGGACGGCCACCTTGGTGCCCTCGCCGTCGTAGCCGGCGGCCCAGGCGAGGTCGGCGCCGACCTGCGCGGTGGACTGTTCGAGGGTGGCCTCGACCTTGCGGTCCAGCCAGATCTTCCGGACGTCGGCGGCGGCGCGGGAGCGGGGCGAGGTGATGTCGGCCCAGAAGGCGGCGGCCTCGTCCTTGTCGGCCTTGAGGGCGACGCCGTGCGCCGCGGGGAGGGCCGGGCCGCGGGAGGCGCCGCGCGGGGAGGCCGGGACGGCGCGGGCGACGTCGACGGAGGAGTCGTAGACGGCGATCAGCGGGAGGGCGGTGGTGCGGGCGTCGTCGTAGCCCTGCCGGATGAGGCCGGTGACGTTGAAGAGTTCCTCGTCGACGCGGTCGGCGGCGAGCGGTCCCGCGGCGCCGTCGGGGTAGACGTACAGGTCCCCGCCGTGGTGGCGGGTCTCCAGGAGCGGGACGCTGCCGTCCTCGCGGGGCAGGGCCGTCGCGGTGGCGCGGCCGGTGCCGTCGGTGGCGACGAGGACGCGGTCGCCGGTGACGAGGGTGACGGTCACGGGCCCGCCCGTGTGCCGGGCGGCCTCCTGGGTGCCGACGAGGGGTCCGTCGCCGGGGGCGGCCGCCGGTCCGGCGGCCGCGGACGGCGTCAGCGCGGTGACGGCCAGGACGGCGGCGGTCGCCGCCCCCAGGGCCGTGCGCGATATCGGGCGCATCGTTCTCCCTTGATCGTTGCTGGTGCGGTGGCGACACCTTGGCAGCGGGCACGGGAGCGGCGGAACAGTACGGACGGGCGGGAAGGTGCCACGACCGTTTCCCGCCACGGCAGCGGTGGAAGGACACCCTCCGGAAGGGGGGTCCCCAGTGCTCGGAGCGATCGGACTCGACGACACGCAGGAGGCGGCGTACCGCGCCCTGGTGCGGCTCGGCGGCGCGGACCAGGGCGGGCTCGCGCGGCGGCTCGGGCTCGGCGAGGGAGCCGTGGCGGCCGCGCTGCGCGGACTGGAGGAGCAGGGGCTCGCGGCCCGGCCCCGTGCCGCGTCGGAACGGTGGGTGCCGGCTCCGCCGGGGGTCGCGCTGGGCGCGCTGCTCACCCGCCAGCGGCAGGTGCTGGACGGGGCCGAGCGGGCGGCGGCGCTGCTGGCGGAGGTGTACCGGTCGGAGGCGGCGGAGCCGGCGGTGCACGACCTGGTGGAGGTGGTGACGGGGGCGAGCGCGGTGGCGCACCGGTTCCTCCAGCTGCAGATGGGCGCGGCGGAGGAGCTGTGCGTGCTGGTCACCGGCGCGCCGGTCGCCGTCGCGCCGACGGAGAACCCGGTGGAGGACGCGGCCGTGGCCCGCGGCGTCGCCTACCGGGTGGTGCTGGAACGGGAGGCGCTGGCGCTGCCGGGCCAGCTCACCGAGCTGACCCTGGGGCTGGGGCGGCGGCAGGAGGTGCGGCTGACCGAGAAGGTGCCGACGAAGCTGGTGGTGGCCGACCGGGCGCTGGCGATGGTGCCGCTGGGCGAGCGGGGCTCCGAGCCGTCCGCCCTGGTGATCCACGCGAGCGGGGCGCTGGACCTGCTGATGGACGTCTTCGAGCGGGTCTGGCGGAACGCGCTGCCGCTCCGGCTCGGCAGGGGCGGGGAGCTGATCGAGAACGAGCCCGCGGGTCCCGACGCGACGGATCTGCGGATCCTGGCCCTGCTGCTGGTCGGCATGACCGACGCGAGCATCGGCAAGCAGCTGCGCCTGGGACTGCGCACGGTGAAGCGGCGGGTGAGGGGGCTGATGGACCTGGCGGGGGCGTCCACCAGGATCCAGCTGGGGTGGTGCGCGTACGAACGCGGCTGGATCGCCGGTCCGCCGGTGGCGCGGTGAGGGTGGATCGCCGGTCCGCCGGCGGCGCGGTGAGGGTGGATCGGCGGGTCCCCGGCGACGCCGTGAGGCTGGAACTCCGAGCCCCCGGCGGCACGGTGAGGCGGGATCGCCGAGGCCCCGGCGCCGGGGTGCGGCTGGATCGCCGGTTCCCCGGCGGCGCGGCGAGGGGGCGTCAAGGGCCGGAGACCTTTCTACCGAGTAGTAACCATCACACCCCGATCCTTCTGCAACTAGTTGCATAAGCGGGGGCGGGTCGCCTACAACAGGGTGCGACGATCCCTGCGCGAGGAGGCGCCCCGTGACCGCGACGACCCCGTACCCGCATCTGCTCAGCCCGCTCGACCTCGGCTTCACCACCCTGCCCAACCGGGTGATCATGGGGTCGATGCACGTCGGCCTGGAGGAGACCGAGCACGGCTTCGAGCGCATGGCCGCCTTCTACGCCGAGCGGGCCCGCGGGGGTGTCGGCCTCATCGTCACCGGCGGCATCGCCCCGAACGAGGCCGGGCGGCCGTGGGACGGCGGCGCCAAGCTGACCACCGCCGAGGAGGTCGCCGAGCACCGGCTGATCACCGACGCCGTGCACGCCGAGGGCGGCAGGATCGCGATGCAGATCCTGCACTTCGGGCGGTACGCCTACCACCCCGCGCTGGTCGCGCCGAGCGCGATCCAGGCACCCATCAGCCCCTTCGTGCCGAACGAGCTGACCGAGGCCGAGGTCGAGCAGACCGTCGAGGACTACGCCCGGTGCGCCGAGCTCGCCCGGGAGGCCGGCTACGACGGCGTCGAGGTCATGGGCTCCGAGGGCTACCTCATCAACGAGTTCATCGCCGCCGCCACCAACCGGCGCACCGACCGCTGGGGCGGCTCCTACGAGAACCGCGTCCGCTTCCCGCTGGAGATCGTCCGCCGGATCCGCGAGCGGGTCGGTACCGACTTCATCGTCGTCTACCGCCTCTCCATGCTGGACCTCGTCCCCGGCGGCTCCACCCTGGAGGAGGTCGTCCGGCTCGCCAAGGAGATCGAGGCCGCGGGCGCGACCATCATCAACACCGGCATCGGCTGGCACGAGGCCCGCATCCCCACCATCGCCACCTCCGTCCCGCGCGGCGCCTACACCTGGGTGACCAAGAAGCTCATGGGCGCGGTGTCGGTGCCGCTCGTCACCAGCAACCGCATCAACACCCCCGAGGTCGCCGAGGAGATCCTCGCCGACGGCCGCGCCGACCTCGTCTCGCTCGCCCGCCCCTTCCTCGCCGACCCCGCCTTCGTGAACAAGGCGTCCGCCGGGCGCTCCGAGACCATCAACACCTGCATCGGCTGCAACCAGGCATGCCTCGACCACACCTTCAACCTCAAGATCACCTCCTGCCTGGTCAACCCGCGCGCCTGCCACGAGACCGAGCTGGTCCTCTCCCCCACCCGGCTCGCCAAGCGGATCGCCGTCGTCGGCGCGGGACCGGCCGGCCTCTCCTGCGCCGTCTCGGCGGCCGAGCGCGGCCACTCCGTCACCCTCTTCGACGCCGCCGCGGAGATCGGCGGCCAGCTGAACGTCGCCAAGCGGGTCCCCGGCAAGGAGGAGTTCGACGAGACCCTCCGCTACTTCCGCGTCCAGCTCGCCGAACACGGCATCGACGTCCGCCTCGGCACCCATGTCTCCGCCGCCGACCTCGACGGCTACGACGAGGTCGTGGTCGCCACCGGCGTCACCCCCCGCAGCCCCGGCATCGAGGGCCAGGACCACCCGAGCGTCGTCAGCTACCTCGACGTGCTGCGCGACGGCGCGCCCGTCGGCGAGCGGGTCGCGATCATCGGCGCCGGCGGCATCGGCTTCGACGTCGCCGAGTTCCTGACCGACGGCGGCGAGGGCGCGAGCCAGGACCCCGAGACGTACTTCCGCCAGTGGGGCGTCGACACCTCCTACGCGAACCGGGGCGGACTGCGCGCGCCCGAGCGGAACGCGCCCCCGCGCCAGGTGCACCTGCTCCAGCGCAAGACCACCAAGGTCGGCGCCGGGCTCGGCAAGACCACCGGCTGGATCCACCGCACCGAGCTCAAGCACCGCGGCGTCGCCATGGTCGCGGGCGTCGGCTACGAGCGGATCGACGACGAGGGCCTGCACCTCACCATCGACGGCGAGCGGCAGCTGCTGCCGGTGGACACCATCGTCCTCTGCTCCGGCCAGGAGCCCCAGCGGGGCCTGTACGAGGAGCTGGTCGCCGCCGGCCGCACGGCACACCTCATCGGCGGCGCGGACGTCGCCGCCGAGCTGGACGCCAAGCGGGCCATCGACCAGGGCACCCGGCTCGCCGCCACCCTGTGACCCGCTGAACCGCCCCGCCCCGCCCGGCCCGGCCCGGCCGAACCTAGGATGCGAGCATGTCCCTCCCGCACGCGATCCTCACCGCGCTGCTCGAGAAGCCGTCCTCCGGCCTCGAACTGACGCGCCGCTTCGACAAGTCGATCGGCTACTTCTGGTCGGCCACCCACCAGCAGATCTACCGGGAGCTGGGGCGCCTGGAGGAGGCGGGGCACATCCGTGCCCTGCCCTCCCCCGTACCGGTGCGCGGGCAGCGCAAGGAGTACGAAGTGCTGCCCGCGGGGCGGGAGTTCCTGCGCGCGTGGGTCGGCGCCGCCGAGGACCCCAAGCCGCTGCGGTCCGCGCTGCTGCTGCGGATGCGGGCCGCGGCCGTCGTCGGCTCGGCGGGCCTGCGCGCCGAGCTGGAGCGCCATCTCGCGCTGCACCGCGCCCAGCTCGCCGAGTACCACGTCATCGAGGAACGGGACTTCCCGGCCGAGCGACGCGGCACCGAACCCGACCGGCTGCGCCACCTCGTCCTGCGCGGCGGCATCGACCTGGAGCGCTTCTGGGTGGAGTGGCTGACCTCGGCGCTCCGCGAACTGGGCCCGGAGGAGCCGGAACCGGAGCGGACGGGGCCGGAGGGCACGGACCCGGAGCGGGCGGGGCCCGAGGAGTGACGACCGGGCGCGGTACGCCCCCCGCGTCCGGCCCCCCGGGTC
The DNA here is from genome assembly GCF_042885515.1 of Streptomyces sp. NPDC058052. Lineage (NCBI taxonomy): Bacteria > Bacillati > Actinomycetota > Actinomycetes > Kitasatosporales > Streptomycetaceae > Streptomyces > Streptomyces sp. NPDC058052. Next base: position 92,412 of record NZ_JBHVRX010000027.1, read on the forward strand.
CCGCCCGGGTCCGTCAGCGCCCCCGCCCCGCGCCCTTCCGCCCCCGGCGCGCGCGGGCCCCGCGCCCTCCCCTCCGTGGATACTGGTCGGTATCGGGTCATGGTCCACGACAGGAAAGGGCGGGTATGACCGACGACTTGGGGCATCGCGGGACACGTCACGCGGTGGTCATCGGGGGAAGTCTCGCCGGGTTGCTCGCGGCGCGGGTCCTCGCCGAACACGCGGAGCGGGTCACGGTCGTCGAGCGCGACCGGCTGCCGGAGGGCCCGGACGCCCGGGCCGGAGTGCCGCAGGGCCGGCACCTGCACGTCCTCATTGAGGGCGGCCAGCAGGCGCTCGACGAACTGCTGCCGGGATTCATGGACGAGCTGCGGGAGCTGGGCGCGCCCCAGGTCGCCATGCCGACGGACATGGTCCAGTGGCAGGCCGGCCAGTGGTTCACCCGGCTGCCCGCCTCCGCGCACTTCTACAGCGGCCCGCGGCCCCAGCTGGAGTGGCTGGTGCGGCAGCGCGTGCTCGCCGACCCGCGGATCGAACTCCTCGACGGTACCGAGACGGTGGGGCTGACCGGCACCGCGTCGCGCGTCACCGGCGTCCGGCTGAGGGAGCGGGGCGCCGGGCAGGAGCCCCGTACGCTCGCGGCCGACCTGGTGGTGGACGCCTCCGGACGGTCGACGAAGGCGTCGGACTGGCTGGCCGCCATCGGCGCGGAGGCGCCGCACGAGGAGACCCTCGACACCGGTCTCGCCTACGGCTCGCGGGTGTACAGGGCGACGGACGCGGTGCCGTCCACGGACGCGCTCGGCTACTACATCGTGCCGGGACCGCAGCAGCCGTACGGCGGCGTGATCGTCCCGCTGGGCGACGGCCACCACATGGTCACCTTCTCGGGGCTGCGCGGCGACGAACCGCCCACCGACGAGGGGGAGTTCGAGGAGTACGCGAAGCGGCTGCCGCACCCGGTGATCAGCGAGTGGCTGGCCGGCGCGGAGCCGGTCACCCCGGTGCACGGCTTCCGCCGGACGGCCAACATCCGCCGCAGGTACGACCGTCCGGGCCGCCGCCCGGCGGGCTTCCTCGCCACCGGCGACGCGCTGTGCGCGTTCAACCCGATCTACGGGCAGGGCATGGCGGTCGCGGCGCTCTCCGCGGTCGCTCTGCGCCGGGCGCTGGCGGACACCCGGCGGGTGCCGAGCACCCGGCGGGTGCAGCGGGCGCTGCTCGACGCGTCGCGGCAGGCGTGGGACATCTCGGCGGGCGCGGACAAGAAGATGCCGGGTGCGACGGGCGACGCGGCGCGGCCGAAGCCGGCGGACCGGGTGACCGGCTGGTACCTGGCCCGGGTGCAGGAGCGGGCGGCGGGCGATGCCGTGGTCGGTGTGCCGTTCCGCGCGGTCCTCACCCTGACGGCGCCGCTGACCAGCCTGTTCGCCCCCACGGTGGTGCGCGCGGCGCTGTTCTCCCCGGTCCCGGAGACGCCGGCGGAACCTCCGCTGCGGATCCGGGACTGACGGGCCGGGACTGACGGCCCGGGACTGGCGGGCCGGGACTGCTGGGTCGCCGGCTGACGGATCGGCAGCCGGCGGTTCGGGGCGGCGGCGGCTCCGGGCGGTGGACGCCCGGGGCCGCCGTCGCCGTGTCCGTCCGGGAGTCCCGGCGGTGGATCAGGCGGGGGTCGGTGCCGCCTGCCGGAGCATGTCGACGGTGGCGCCGGCGGCCTCGGTGACCACGGGGTCGTGAGTGGCGACGACGGTCACGCAGCCGTACCGCTCGGCGGTGCGGGCGATGAGCGCGGTGAGGTCCTCCGCCCTGGTCCGGTCGACGGCAGCGGTCGGTTCGTCGATCAGAAGGAGCTCCGGCTCCAGGAGGAGGGCCCTGGCCAGGGCGATCCGCTGGCGCTCGCCGCCGGAGAGCTGGTCGGGCCGGTGGGTGGGCCGGTGCTCCAGGCCGACCTCGGCGAGCAGGTCACGGGCCCTGGCCCGCAGGGCGCGGGGCCGCCGGCCGGCGACCGAGGCGGCGGCGAGGAGCTGTTCCTCGGCGGTGAGGCCGGTGAGCAGGTTGCCGCTCTGGAACATGTAGCCGACCCGCGTGCGGCGGGCCCGGGCGCGGTCGCGGTCGGTGAGGGCCGCGAGATCGGTGTCGCCGAGGAGGACCCGGCCCCGGTCGGGGCGGAGCAGCGCGCCGGCGACCGCCAGGAGGGTGGACTTCCCCGAGCCGGAGGGGCCCACGAGGGCGGTGAGGACGCCGGGGCGGAAGGTCGCCCCGAAGCCGTCGAGGGCGGTGGTGCGGGAGTCCCCCCGGCCCAGGGTGACGGTGATGTCGTCGAGGCGGAGGCTCATCGGGCGGCTCCCAGCATGGTCATGGGGTCGACGGTGGTGACGCGGCGCAGGGTGAGGGCGGAGCCGGCGAGGCCGACCGCCGCGACCGCGCCCATGGTGGCCGCCAGGGTGGTGGCGGGGAGGCTGAAGGGCACCTGTTCGCCGACGAGCAGACCGACGGCGGAGGCGAGCGCCCCGCCGGCGGCGGTGCCGGCGACCACGACGACGGCCGCCTGGGCGAGGGTGTGGCCGAGCAGGCGGCGCCGGGAGGCTCCCATGGCGCGCAGCAGGGCCAGTTCGGGGGTGCGCTGGACGGTCCAGACGGCGAAGAAGGCGCCGACGACGAGCGGGGCGATGAGGAAGAGGAAGGTCTGGATCGACGTCATGGTGAGGCGTTCCCCGTCGTAGCCGGGGGCGGCCGCGAAGGCGTCCTCCAGGGGGACGGTCGCGGTGCCGTGGCGCCCGTCGGCGGCGGCGAGCGCGGTCCCGTCGGCGTCCGCGGGGAGCCGGAGGGCCAGGGCGCTGTACTGCGCGGGCAGGTCGGCGGGAAGGCCCTCGGCGCCGGGGACGGTGAAGCGGACGCGGCGCCAGGTGTCGGTGGTGACGTAGGCGACGGGGACGTGTCCGTACGAGGAGCGGCCGGTGGTGCCGACGACCTCCAGGGTGATGCCGAGGCGGTCGACGGCGAGGGTGTCGCCGACGCGGACGCCCTCGTTCACCAGCTGGCGCGAGACGACGATCCCGTCGGGCCGGGCCGCGTCGAGGGGTGCGCCGTCGTCGGCTCCGGGGTCGGTGAAGGCGCCGGGCGCGACGCCGAAGGCGGCGAGGTCGACTTCGACGCCCCGGCCGGTGGTGCCCCGGGTGAGGGCGACGCCGAGCGGAGTGGCGTCGGTATCCGGCTCTCGGTCCCAGCCGGCGAGGGTCCGGTCGTCGACGAGCCCGCGGGCGAACTGGTCGGAGGCGGCGCCGGAGGCGAAGGCGACGTGGGTGGCGGGGAGCCGGCGCAGGGCGGAGACGGTGTCGTCCCCCAGGCCGGTGGTGAAGCCGGAGACGATGCCGACGAGCGCGGCGACGAGCACGACGACGCTGCCCATCAGCAGGAAGCGGCCCCGGGCCGCTCTCAGCTCCAGCAGGGCGAGGAACATGGCGTTCACTCCAAAGTTGGGGACAAGGCGTCCCCAAGATAGAAGATGGCGACGCAGCGTCCCTAAGTGGGGGGGGTGGGTACGGACGAGGGCGGCATCGGCCGGGTGCCTAGACTGGCTCCGTGCCCAAGATCCACGCCGCCACGGTCGCCGACCACCGCTCCCAGCAGCGTGCCGCCCTCCTCGACGCGGCACGGGAGCTGCTGGCGGAGGGCGACGCCTCGAAGGTGACGTTCGCGGAGGTGGCCCGGCGCACCGGCCTCGCCCGCAACAGCGTCTACAAGTACTTCCCCGACCGGCACCACCTGCTCACCGAAGTGGTGCGCGAGGCGGCGCCGCGCTGGACCGAGCGCATCCGGGCCGCGCTCGCCACCGCCGGGGACGCGCCCGAGGCGCGGGTCGCCGCCCATGTCACCGTCCAGCTGGAGATGGTCCGCGACGGCGAGCACCGCGTCGCCCGCGCCACCGCCGGGGCGGAGGACGCCGCCGCCCTGCGCGCGGGGGCCGACGCGGCCCACCGGGCGCTGCTCGACCCGCTCGTCGAGGCCCTGGCCGAACTCGGCGACGACGCGCCGCTGATGACCGCCCGCCTGCTCCAGGGCTTCGTCAACGCCGCCACCACCGCCCTCGAAGCGGGTGCCGACTACGCCGCGGTGACCGACCGGACCGTCCGGCTCGCCGTGGCGGCCCTCCGCGGCCTCGCGCCGCTCCCGCCGGCCGGCCGCTGACCGGCCCGGGGCCCGGGCTCAGACGCCCGGGGCCGCCGTGACCATGCCGGCGGCGATGCCGGCGCCGAGGCTCGCGTAGTCGTCGGCGTTCTGGCCGGCGTAGGCGAGGGAGAAGTCGGCGACCGCGCGGTCGAAGACGTCGGAGGAGCCCAGGTACGCGGCGATGGCGATGCGGTCGCCGGAGCGGGCGTGGGCCCGGGCCAGGGCCCGGCCGCACAGCCGGGCGTACTCCCGCAGCATGGAGGAGGTCATCGACTCGACCTCGGCCGAGCCCTTCATGTCGCGCAGCTGGCGCCAGTAGAAGTGGCGCTGTTCGGGGCCGGTCATCCAGCCGAGGAAGATGTCGCTGGCCGCCTGGGTGAGGCGCTGGCCGCGGACGACGCGTTCGCCCTGGTGGGGATAGGCGGTGGGGGGCAGGTACGCCTCCAGGACCGAGCGGCCGGCCTCCTTGATCTGGAGGATCAGCGGGTCGCCGTCGTCGCGGCCCTCCAGGAGGACGACGAAGCAGCGGGTGCCGACGCTGCCGACGCCGACGACCTTGCGGGCGGCGTCGCGGAAGCGGTAGCGGTCGAGGAGGAGGCGTCGCTCCTCGGAGAGCGAGGCGCGGTAGTCGCCGAAGATCTTGCCGAGGGTGGCCCGGTCCAGGTCGGGGACGCGTTCCAGGAGCGGCGGGTCCTCGGCGATGCGGCGGCCTCCGCCGCCGTCGCGGAGGGTGAGCTTGTCGAGGGCCTGGAGGCTGGTGCGGCGACGGGCCTTGGCGAGGCCGCGGGCCACCCGCTCGCGTTCGCGGGGACGGACGAGGGCCGCGAGGTCGTCGGCGTCGATGCGCTCGTACCAGACGGTGAGCTCCCCCAGGCCGGCGAGGCGGCGCATGGTGGTGCGGTACGACTCGGCGGCGGCGAGCGCGGCGCGGTGGGCCTTGGGGCGGGGGCTGCCGTTCTGGAGGGCGGCGACGGTGATGCTGGCGGCCAGCCGCTTGACGTCCCACTCGAAGGGGCCCGGCAGCGTCTCGTCGAAGTCGTTCACGTCGAAGAGGAGCGCCCGTTCGGGTGAGGCGTAGACGCCGAAGTTGAGCAGATGGGCGTCGCCGCAGAGCTGGACGGTGAGTCCGGTGTTGCGGGTCGCGGCCAGGTCGGCGGCCATGACGGCGGCGGCGCCGCGCAGGAACGCGAAGGGGGAGGCGGCCATCCGTCCGTACCGCACGGGGACGAGGTCGGGCAGCCGGTCGGCGGCCTGGCGCTCCAGGACGGTCAGCGGGTCGGGGCGCTGGGAGCTCGGTATCCAGCGGCCGTGCGAGGAGCGAGGGACCCGCTTGCGGGTCGTACGGCCGCGCCGGGCGCGCTCCGAGGGCGTCGTCATCCGGCCTCACCCCTCTTCCACCACCGGCATCGGCCGGTCCTGTCGCCTGGTCCCCATTACAGGGTGCGACGCGGGTTTCGGCCACTCTGCACGGTCGCCCTAGCGGAATGGTTTAGACCAATGATAGGAATTGATCACCCATACGGCCCATGCGGTCACGCTGAGCGAAAAGGGGTTGATCATGGCCGTACCCGATGCCGTACCCGAGGCCGGGCCCGATTCCGAACCACCCGAGGGCGAGGTCCCGCGCTATCTGCGGGTCGCCGCCGCCCTCCGGGACGATCTCGTCCGGCGCGCGCCGGCCCCCGGCGGCCGGCTCCCCTCGGAACGTTCCCTGGCACAGCGCTACCACGTGAACCGGCAGACCGTCCGCAGCGCGCTCCAACTGCTGCGCGAGGAGCGGCTGGTGGTGACCGACCGGCGCGGCACCTTCGCCGCCGACGGGCCGGGGCGGGACGCGGGTCCGCCGCCCGGGCCGCCGCCCGCACCGCCCGTCGCGCGGCCGGTCTTCCCGGGCGGGTCCCGCGCGGCGGAGGCGCTGGTGCGTGCCTCGCTCGGCTGGGAGCCGCCGCCGGTGGCGCTGGCCCCGCGGCTGCACCTGGCGCCGGGCGAGCCGACGCTGGTCCACCGCCACCGGGTGCTGGCCCCGCACGGCCGGGAGCTCCAGCGGGCGGTGTCCTGGTTCTCCCGGCCCGCGCTGGACGAGATCCCGCAGCTGGCCCGCTACCGGCGGGCCCGGCCCTGCGTCAACCAGCCCGACCTGCGGCTCCTCTACCACTGGATGCACCAGGCGGGGCTGCGGGCCACCCACCGGGAGTCGGTCCGGGTGCCGGCCGGCGCGGGGACCACGGCCGGCGCCGCGGCCCGGCTGAGCGTCCACCGGGTGGTGAGCGACCAGCACGGGCACGTCCTGGAGGTCACGGACATCGACTTCTCGGCCCAGGAGGCGGCCTGGACGTACGAGTACAGCCTCTGACCCGCGGTCCCCGGGCCCGCGGACGTCAGACGAGCCCGTCCGCGATCTCCGCCTCCTCGCGGGCGCTGCCGCCGTAGGGCGTAGGCGTGCCGTACGAGCGGCGGGCGACGTACCACCAGACGGTCGCCAGGAACAGGACGGCCGCGAGGGCGATCACCGCGTAGTTCATGGTGTCGACGGTCACCGGACTCTTCTGGGGCAGGCAGAAGAGGACGGTCACCACCGCGACCCAGCAGACCGCGGTCCAGCCGATCGGCCGGCTCCAGCGGCCGAGGCTCCACGGGCCGGGCGTGAAGTCGCGCCCGGCCCGCAGCCGCAGCAGGATCGGGATGGCGTAGGCGGGCGTGATGCCGATGACGTTGATCGCGGTGACCGCCCCGTACGCCGTCGCCGAGTACAGCGAGGGGAGGGCGAGCACGGCGGCGGCGCCGACGGAGAGCCAGACGGCCGGCACCGGGGTCCGGGTGCGGCGGCTGACCTTCCGCCAGGTCGCGGAGGCGGGCAGGGCGTTGTCGCGGCTGAAGGCGAAGACCATACGGCTGGCGGCGGCGACCTCGGCGTTGCCGCAGAAGAGCTGGGCGACGATGACGACGAGCAGCAGCGCGGTGGCGCCGCCGGTGCCGAGGGCGTCGAGCAGGATCTGCGCGGGCGGGACGCCGGTCGCGCTGCCCACGGTGCCCGCGTAGTCCTGGATGGCGAAGGTGAGTCCGGCGAGGAGGGCGAAGCCGGCGATCCAGGAGACCCAGATGGCACGGACGATGCCCTTGGCCGCCGTGACCGAGGCGTTGGCGGTCTCCTCCGAGAGGTGGGCGGAGGCGTCGTAGCCGGAGAAGGTGTACTGGGCGAGGAGGAGACCGATCGCGGCGACGTAGAACGGGTTGGCCCAGCCGGTGTCGTTGACGAACTCGGTGAAGACGAAGCCGGCGGACTGGTGGCGGTCGGGGACGATCGCGAGCGCGCCGACGATCACGGCGACACCGGCCAGGTGCCACCACACGCTGATCGAGTTGAGCACGCTGACGAGGCGGACGCCGAAGAGGTTGAGGACGGCGTGGAGCAGCAGGATCGCCAGGAAGATCAGGAAGGTGGAGCCGGGGGTGGGGGCGAAGCCCCACTGGAGGTTGAGGAAGGCGCCGGTGAAGAGGGCCGCGCCGTAGTCGATGCCGGCGATGGCGCCGAGGAGGCCGAGCAGGTTGAGCCAGCCGGTGTACCAGCCCCAGCGGCGTCCGCCGAGCCGGTCGGCCATGTAGTAGAGCGCCCCGGAGGTGGGGTAGGCGCTGGTGACCTCGGCGAGGGCGAGGCCGACGCAGAGGACGAAGAGGCCGACGCCGGCCCAGCCCCACAGCATGACGGCGGGACCGCCGGTGCCGAGGCCGAAGCCGTACAGGGTCATGCAGCCGGAGAGGACGGAGATGACCGAGAAGCTGATGGCGAAGTTGCCGAAGCCGCCCATCCGGCGGGCGAGCACCGGCTGATAGCCCAGCTCGCGCAGCCGGGCCTCCTCGTCGGGTAACGCGGCGGGCGGCTTGCGCGACGCGGCCGGGGGGGCGGTGCGGGACATGGGGGAACCTCCGGGGACGGGATCGGGAGAGCGGTACGGATGACGGTCCGGGCGGGGGCCTCAGCCGGTGAGGCAGCGGGCCCTGGCCCGCAGGAAGACCTCCTCGGCGAGGGCGCGGTCGTCCGGACGCGGGGTGCGGTCGGCCCAGGGCACGGGCGTGTAGTACGGGCCGAGGGCCTCGAAGACGCGCGCCGCGTCGGTGAAGCGCAGCGCCCCGGAGAGCGCGTGCGCCAGGTGGTTGAGGTCCAGCTGGGACGCCTGCGGCACGGCGCAGAAGAGGAACCAGGCGTCCATCGCCCGCCGGGCCTCCCGCACCGCGTCCTCGGCGACCCAGTGCAGGTCGAGGGCGTGCTCGTGGCCCCGGTCGCGCCGGTAGCGCTCGACCCGCACGTAGAGCGGCAGGGCGTGCAGGGCGGAGCCGCGGGGTGCCGTGGAGGTCGCCCACTGCGCGTAGTTGACGGCCTCGGAGAGCGGGCCGTCACGGCGCGCGTAGAGGAACTGGAGCATGCGGTGGTACGCCTCGCGGTTGTACGGGTCACGCTTCTCGGCCTCGGCGAGCAGCCCCCAGGGGCCGGGCGGGAGCGTCGGCGCGGGCGGCGGGACGCGGTGCCCGGCGCCGTTCCGGCGGGCGTCGAGGGCGGCGAGGGCGAGGAGGCCGATCCAGGGCACGGGGTCGGCGGGGGCGTGCTCGGCGGCCTCCCGGCAGGCGGTCCACGCCTCCTGGCGGAGGACGAGGGCGTGGGCGTGGCCGGACCGGTGGGCGCGGACGGCCCGTTCGACGGCGACCCGGCCGTGCATCACGGCGGCGGCGGGGCTCGCGGGCTGTTCGGCGCGCCAGGCGTGGACGACGTCGGTGCCGGCGGCGACCGTGGCGAGGATCTGGGTGCGGCGGGTCCAGCCGTCCCAGTCGTCGGTGTCGGCGGTGTCCTGGAGGAGCCGCGCCATCTCGCCCCAGCGGCCGGTGCGGAGGTCCTGGAGCGCGTGGCGCAGGGCGTGGTCGTGGCCCGCCGGGTGGAAGACGGGCCGGAAGCCGGGGCCGGGCATCAGCGGGCGGGGCCGGGCTGCGGGGGCCGGGCGGTGGGCGTGGTCATCGGTCCTCGGTCGGGCGCGTCGGTCGGCGAACGGCGCCCGCGGTCCGTCGGCGAGCGGCGCTCACTATAGGCGCGACCGAAGGTGATCGTCCGGATCACCTTCGTGACCGCAACTATCAGGCCAGTGGAAGAATTTGAACTACCGTCAGGTTCGAGGCGCCGACCTGACAGGCTCGCCGGGGAGGGCTTGACGGGCCGCCGCCCGCCCGCGAGCCTGACCCCTTTCCGTGACCGGACGATCACCCGGCGGCGGCCCCGCGGGCCCCGGCCGGGCGCCGCCGGCGGACCCCAGGACGGGAGCAGGTTCATGACGGGCGGTCCGGTACTCGCCGTCGACCAGGGCACCTCCGGCACCAAGGCGCTCGTCCTGTGCCCCCGGCGCGGGGTCCTGGGCAGCGGCACGGCCCCGGTCCGGCCCCGCCACCTGCCGGGCGGACGGGTCGAGGTGGACCCCGGCGAGCTGTACGGTTCCGTGGTCGCCGCGGGCCGCGCGGCGCTCGCCGAGGCGGGCGTCCCGGTGGTCGCCGCGGGCCTCGCCAACCAGGGGGAGACGGTCCTCGCCTGGGACCCCGCCACCGGCGCCCCGCTCACCGACGCCCTGGTCTGGCAGGACCGCAGGGCGGCCGGCGTCTGCGCCGGACTCGCGCCCCACGCGGAGGAGCTGACGGCCCTGACCGGGCTGCCGGTCGATCCCTACTTCGCGGCGCCGAAGATGGCCTGGATCCGTCGGCACGCGACGCGCGCCGGAGTGGTGACGACGAGCGACGCCTGGCTGGTCCACCGGCTGACGGGCGCCTACGTCACCGACGCGGCCACCGCGGGTCGCACCGGACTCCTCGACCCGGCCGCCGTCGCCTGGTCCGCGCCCGCCCTCGACCTGTACGGGCTCGGCGGCGAGCGCCTGCCCCGGATCGCCGACTGCGACGAACCGGTCGGCACCACCACGGCGTTCGGCCCGCCGCTCCCGCTCACCGGACTCGTCGTGGACCAGCAGGCCGCGCTCCTCGCGCAGAGCGCCACCGCCCCCGCCGCCGCCAAGTGCACCTACGGCACCGGGGCGTTCCTGCTCGCCCGCACCGGCCCCCTCCCCCGCCGCACCACGACCGGCCTCGTCGGCTGCGTGGCCTGGCGGCTGCGGGGCCGTACCGAGCACTGCCTCGACGGGCAGGTGTACACGGTCGCGTCCGCCGTCCGCTGGCTCACCGACCTCGGCGTCGTCGCGGGCGCCGCGGACCTCGACGCCGTCGGCGGCTCGGTGCCCGACAGCGGAGGCGTCGCCTTCGTGCCGGCGCTCGCCGGCCTCGCCGCCCCCTGGTGGCGCGGCGAGGCCCGCGGCACCCTCACCGGCCTGGGACTCGACACCGGCCGCGGCCATCTGGTGCGGGCCCTCGTCGAGGGCATCGCCGCGCAGGTCGTCGAACTCGCCGGGGCGGCCGCCACCGACCGCGGCGCGCCGCTGGAGTCGCTGCGCGCCGACGGCGGGCTGACCCGCTCGGCGCTCCTCATGCAGACCCAGGCGGACCTGCTCCAGCTGCCGGTGGAGGTGGCCGCGCTGCCGGACGCGACGGCGCTCGGCGTCGGCGCGATGGCGCGCCTGGGCCACGAGCCGGACCTCGCCGTGGCGGACGCCGTACCGCCGTGGAAACCGTCGGCCGTGTACGAGCCCGCGATCTCGGCGGACGAGGCTGCGGAGCGGCTGGGCCGCTTCCGGGCGGAGGTCGCGCGGCTGCTCGGGCGGCGGGACGACGGCGGGGAGACCCGTCCGGCCGAGGGGGCCGCGTGCACGTGAGCCGGCGCGGGCCGCTGCCCGGCGGGGCGGGGGCCGCCTACGACGTGGTCGTGGTGGGGGCCGGCGTCGTGGGGTGCGCGATCGCCCGCGCGCTCGCCCGGTACCGGCTGCGGGTCGCGCTGGTCGAGTCGGCGGACGACGTCGGCGAGGGCAGCTCCAAGGCCAACACCGCGATCCTCCACACCGGTTTCGACGCCGCCCCCGGCACCCTGGAGGCCGGGCTCGTCCGCGCGGGCCACCGGCTCCTCACCGGATACGCCGCCGAGGCCGGCATCCCCGTCGAACCGGTCGGCGCCCTGCTCGTCGCCTGGGACGAGGAACAGCGGGCCGCGCTCCCCGGGCTCGCCGCGAAGGCGGCCCGCAACGGCCACCACACCACCCGGATCGTCGGCGCGGCCGAGCTCCGCCGGCGCGAACCCCACCTCGGCCCCGGCGCGCTCGGCGCGCTGGCCGTGCCGGGCGAGTCGCTGATCTGCCCCTGGACCACCACCCTCGCCTACGCCACCCAGGCGGTCCGCTCCGGCGTCCACCTGCTGCTCGGCTGCCGGGTGACGGGCGTCGCCGCGGCCCCCGGTCCGGCCCACCGGCTGACCACCACGCGCGGGCCGCTCACCGCCCGGTACCTGGTCAACGCCTGCGGGCTGTACGCGGACCGCTTCGACGCCCTGCTCGGCGTCCGGGACTTCACGGTCACGCCCCGCCGCGGGCAGCTCCTCGTCTACGACAAGGACGCCCGCCCGCTGGTGCGGCACATCCTGCTGCCCGTCCCGGGCCCGCTCGGCAAGGGCGTCCTCATCACGCCCACCGTGTACGGGAACGTGCTGCTCGGCCCCACCGCCGAGGACCTCGACGACCGGACCGCGACGGGCACCACCGCCGACGGCCTCGCCGGACTGCGGGAACGTGGCGCCCGGATCGTTCCCGCCCTCGTGGAGGAGGAGGTGACGGCCGCGTACGCCGGGCTGCGGGCCGCCACCGGACGGGAGGACTACCGGTGCGCGGCGCACCCGGCGCGGCGGTACGTCACGGTCGGCGGGATCCGCTCCACCGGCCTGTCCGCCTCCCTCGCCCTCGCCGAGCACGTCCTCGGCCTGCTCGCCGCGTGCGGACTGCGGCCCGGTCCGGAACGCCCCCTCGCCCCGGTGCGGATGCCGAACCTCGGCGAGGCGTTCCCCCGCCCGTACCGGGACGCCGGGGCGATCGCCCGCGACCCCGCCTTCGGCACGGTCGTCTGCCACTGCGAGCGCGTCACCCGGGGCGAGGTGCGGGCCGCGCTCGCGTCGGTCGTCCCGCCGGCCGGACTCGAAGGGCTGCGCCGCCGCACCCGGGCCGGCGCCGGCCGCTGCCAGGGCGGCCACTGCCGGCCGGCCCTGCGCGCCCTGTTCGAGGAGTACGGGAAGGAGGCCGGGGCACGGTGAACCGAGGGCCGGCGCAGAAGAGGACGGACCGCGCGGTCGACGTGCTGGTCGTCGGCGCGGGCCCGGCGGGGCTCGCCGCGGCGGCCCGGCTCGCGGCGGCCGGCGCCGGACGGGTCGAGGTCCTGGAGCGGGAGCCGGAGGCGGGCGGCGTGCCGCGCCACTGTGCCCGCACGGGGTTCGGCGCGGACCCGCGGGGACGCGCCCTGGACGGCCCCGGGTACGCCCGGCGGGCGGTCCGCGCGGCGCTCCGGGCCGGTGCCGTGCTGCGCACCGGCGTGTCGGCCACCGGCTGGGCGGGCCCGCTCCGGCTGGAGACGACCGCGCCGACCGGCCTGGAGACGATCGCGGCGCGGGCGGTGGTCCTGGCCACGGGTGCCCGCGAACGGGCCCGGCCGGCCCGGCTGCTGCCCGGCACCCGGGCGCCGGGGGTGCTGACGACCGGTGAGCTCCAGCGGACGGTCGCCCTCTTCGGCGCGCGCCCGGAGCGCGTCGGCCGGCGCGCCGTGGTCGCCGGCGGCGGCCCGGTGGCCGGACACGCCGTCCGGCTGCTGCGGCGCGCGGGGGTCGCGGTCGCGGCCGTGGTGTGCGAGGAGCCGCGGGCGGCGATCGGCGCCGGCGGCGTCCCGGTGCTCACGGGCGCGGTGGTGACGGAGCTGGCCGGCCGGGGGCGGCTGGACGGGGTGACGGTGCGGGGCCGGGACGGGCGGACGCGGACGGTGCGGTGCGACACGCTCGTCCTCACCGGCGACTGGATCCCGGAGCGCGAACTGGCCCGGGCGGGCGGACTGCCGCTCGCGGCCGGCACCGGGGGCCCCCGGGTGGACGCGGCGCTGCGGACCGGGGTGCCCGGCGTGTTCGCGGCGGGCGCTCTGCTGCGCGGCGGCGATCCCGCGGTGCGGGCCGCCGCCGAGGGCCGGACGGTCGCCGGCGCGGTCCTGGCCCGGCTCGCCGGCCGCGCCCCGGGGCCGGCGGAGGGCGTGCCGGTGGAGGCCGCGGGCGCGCTGCGCTGGGCGCACCCCGGGCTCCTCGGCCCCGGGCCCGGCCCGCTGCTGCTGTGCGCCGGGCGTCCCCTCGTACGGCCGGTCCTGACCGTCGGCCAGGACGGGCGGATCCTCCACCGGGACCGCCCGGAGGCCACCCTCCTGCCGTGGCGGCCGCTGCCGCTCGGGCCCCGGTGGACACGGGACCTGGACCCGTACGGCGGCCCGGTGGTGGTGCGCGCCGACGACCCCGGTGACGCTCCCGGCTGACGCGCCCTCGGCTGCGGGACGGGCCCGGCGCGGTCAGACTGGCGGCATGCCGGTCACACGCAGTGCGGGTCTGCTCGTCTTCCGACGGACGGGGGACGGCGGGATCGAGGTGCTCATCGGGCACATGGGCGGGCCGTTCTGGTCGCGCCGCGAGGAGGCCGCCTGGACGGTGCCGAAGGGCGAGTACGGGGCGGAGGAGGCACCGGAGGACGCGGCCCGGCGCGAGTTCCGGGAGGAGCTGGGGCTGCCCGTACCGGACGGAGAGTGGCTCTCCCTCGGGGAGGTCCGGCAGGCGGGCGGAAAGACCGTCACCGTGTGGGCGGTGGAGGGCGACCTCGACCCGGCGGACGTCGTGCCGGGCACCTTCACGATGGAGTGGCCGCCCCGGTCGGGCACGCGGGCCGAGTTCCCGGAGCTGGACCGGGTGGGCTGGTTCGCCCCGGAGGAGGCCGGTCCCCTGCTCGTCGCGGGGCAGCGGGTGTTCCTGGAACGACTGCTCGGAAAGGTGCGCGGGCGGGCCTGAGGGGCATTGTCAGACCCGTACGAGAGGGTGGGGTGCGTCAAGCCGTCGAGAGGGAGCCCGACATGACCACCATCACCGCCACCGAGCGCGCCGCGGCCCAGGCGTATCTGCGCCTCCTCGAATCCACCCAGGCCGTGCTGACGGATCCGCGCCTCGCCCCGTACGCGGGGGTGATGCTGACGCACCCCATGGCGGAGGCCGACGAGGCGCTGCGCGCGGCGGGCCTCGCGGGCAACGAGGACCGGCTGTTGCGCCTCGTCTCCACCCTGCGGGCCTCCCCCGCCTCCCCTCCTGGCGCGGCGGCCCCCACGGGCCGCCGCGCCTGACCGTGCCGCCGGCGCGCCGGCCCTGAGGGGGGCGGGCTCAGACGGGGCGGCCGAGCCGGACGGGCAGAGCGCGCACGCTGTTGCCGACGAAGCCCGCGTGGCGGGTCAGGCCGGTCTCGGGGACGGCGAGGTCGAGCTCGGGGAAGCGGGTGAAGAGCGCTTCGAGGGCGACGGCCGCCTCCATCCGGGCGAGCGGGGCGCCCAGGCAGTAGTGGGGGCCGTGGCCGAGGGACAGGTGCTTGGGCGCCCCGGCCCGGGCGAGGTCGAAGCGGTCGGCGTCCGGGCCGTGCGCCTTCGTGTCGCGGCCCGCCGCCGAGTAGCCGGCGAGGACGGGGGTGCCCCGGGGGATCAGGGTGCCGTCGACCGTCAGGTCCCGGGTGGGGTAGCGGAACGGGAAGTAGCTGACGGGGCTGTCCCAGCGGAGGGTCTCCTCGACGGCGTCCGCCCAGCTCGCCCGGCCCGAGGTGATCAGGGCCAGCTGGTCGCGGTGGGCGCACAGGGCGCGGACGGCGTTGGTGACGAGGTTGAGGGTGGTCTCGTGCCCCGCGATGATCATCAGCAGCAGGGTGCCGATCAGCTCCGGCTGGGCGAGCCGGTCGCCTCCCTCGTCGCGGGCGGCGATCAGGGCGCTCGTCAGGTCCTCGCCGGGCGCGGCGGCCTTGGCGGCGGCGATGGCCGCCAGCAGCTCGACGAGTTCGCGGTTGGCGGCGACGGCCCGCGCGGGTTCGGTGTCGGTGGCGACGACGAGGCTGGACAGGCGGTGCAGCCGGTCCTGGTGGGCGGGGTCGACACCGAGCAGTTCGCAGATGACGCCGAGCGGCAGCGGCAGCGCGTAGTGGCGGCGCAGGTCGGCCACCCCGCCGTCGGCCGCGGCGGCCCCGGCGAGGCCGTCGAGGAGACCCGCCGTCACGGCCTCGACGCGCGGGCGCAGCTCCTCGACGCGGCGGGCGGTGAAGGCGCTGCTGACGAGCGTCCGCAGCCGGCGGTGGTCGGCTCCGTCGGCGGTGGTCATGCCGGGCACGGTGGCGAAGGTGCGCAGCGGCCAGCCCTCGGGTATGCGGCCCTCGGCGAGCGCGGTGAAGTGCTGGGGCCCCTTGGCGACGTCGGGGTCGGAGAGGAAGTCGCGGAGGGCGTCGTGGCCGAGGACCACCATGCCGTCGACGCCGCCGGGCAGCACCACGGGTGCCACGGCGTTCCGGGCGAGCAGGCGTGCGTTGGCGGCGTGCGGGCAGCCGCCGGCCGGGTCCAGCCGGTACGGCTCCGGCTCCGGGGCGCGTTCCTCGACAGGTCCGGGGCGTGCGTCCATGGTCCACTCCTGACGGTGTGTGAGGCCGCCGTCCGGGCTGCGGTCGGCCGCCCGCATCCTAGGTCCTGTCCGGGGCGCATCGCGTCCTTCCGCCCGGGGGAGTCCGCACGGGTTCCGGGTCAACGCGCAAGTCCCCGCGCCCAGTTGCCTCGGGGCACGCACCGGTCCCGCGGCCGGCCGGTGCCGGGGTACCGGGTGGCGGGGGCGGTCGAGGCTGCCGGGCGGCCGTCCGGCAGGGGCTGGGTGGGCCGCGATTCCACCCGCCCGGCAGGGGAGGGCCACGCGACCACCCCGTCCGGCGGGGGCGCGAGGGCCGCCCGGTCACCCGTCCGGCAGGGGGGCGGAGGCCGCACGACCACCCGCCCGGCGCACGACGCGCCGCCCGGCGTCGCGTTCTCTAGGCCGGGTGGCGCACTCCGCTCTGCGGGCTTCCCCCCTCCTTCCTACGGTGGCTGAATGATCGTCACGTCAGCTTTTCGCCATGCCGCCGCGGGCTCCGCCGCGATGCTGCTCGTGCTCTCCGCCCCCGTGGCCGACGCCGCCGCGATCGCGCCCCGCGCCCCGGCCTCCGCCTCCGTCTCCGCCCTCTCTCCCGCTCTCTCTCCCGCCCTCTCTCCCGCCCTCTCTCCCGCCCTCTCCTCTGCCCTCGGACCGGACTCCCTCGGCGAACCGACCCCTCCCGCGCGGCGGTTCGTGGACCCGGCCCGGCTCGACCGGTCCGGCACGCAGGTGCAGCCGCTGGCCGGCGCCCCGGACGTGCCTTCCCTCTCGGCCCTGTCCTGGGTGGTGGCCGACGCCGGGACGGGCGAGGTGCTCGCCGCCCGTTCCGCGCACCGCAAGCTGCCGCCCGCCAGCACCCTCAAGGCGTTGTTCGCGCTGACGGCGCTGCCGCACCACGAGGCGTCCGAGCAGCACACGGTGGCCGACGAGGAACTGACCGGCATCGGCGAGGGAAGCAGTCTCGTCGGGGTGAAGGAGGGGTACACGTACCGCGTCTCCGACCTGTGGAACGGCGTCTTCCTCAGCTCGGGCAACGACGCCGTGCACGTCCTCGCGTCGATGAGCGGCGGCTGGGAGTCGATGGCCCGCCAGATGCAGGAGAAGGCCCGGTCGCTGGGGGCCCGGGACACGCACGTGGTCTCCCCGGACGGGTACGACGCGCCCGGCCAGGTCTCCTCCGCGTACGATCTGGCGGTCTTCGGGCGGGCGGGCGTCCACGACCCCGAGTTCACCCGCTACTGCTCGACCGCGTACGCGGACTTCCCCGCGGGCTCGTGGTCGTACGGCATCGCCAACACCAACCGGCTGGTCACCGGCGAGGACGGCATCGGCCGCTACCCGGGCATCATCGGCATCAAGAACGGCTACACCAGCAACGCGGGCAACACCCTGGTCGCCGCCGCCCGCCGGGGCGAGCGCACCCTCGTGGTGTCGGTGATGAACCCTCAGTCGGGCGGCGGGCTCGCCGTCTACGAGGAGGCCCGTTCCCTCCTCGACTGGGGCTTCGAGGCGGCGGGCAAGGTCCAGCCCGTCGGTTCGCTGCTGCCGCCGAAGCCGCCGGAGCGCGAGCGGCCGGAGCGCGAGCGGCCGGAGCGCGAG